>CAVHWG010000167.1:0-10979 GCA_963639645.1 Firmicutes bacterium TM09-10
AAATTTAAAAAAATGGTTGCAATTTGGTTTGGAAAGAGGTATCTTAGTTTCAGAAATCATATGAGACATGAACGAGGGCGTTCCAACTAAGCTTGGAATGCCCTTTTTTAGTAAAATCATATAAGCTCATATGAAAAAATAAGATGACAATCAAGGGGATTTGGTTGTGGAAAGAAAGGATGTTGGGAAAATGAGTGAATATTATAACGTCGCAGACATTTTCGGAGAAAACGTATTTAATGATGCAGTGATGCAGGAACGTCTTCCTAAGAAAGTGTACAAGAAACTCCATGAAGTAATGGAGGAGGGCAAGGAATTAGACCTTGAGACCGCAGATGTCGTTGCACATGAGATGAAAGAGTGGGCAATCGAGAAAGGTGCAACCCATTATACTCACTGGTTCCAGCCGCTGACAGGAGTTACCGCTGAGAAGCATGATTCCTTTATTACAGCTCCGATGCCAAACGGTAAGGTGCTGATGAGTTTCTCCGGAAAAGAATTGATCAAAGGTGAGCCTGATGCTTCATCTTTCCCGTCCGGCGGACTTCGAGCTACATTCGAGGCGAGAGGATATACAGCCTGGGATTGTACATCACCGGCGTTTGTTCGTCAGGATGCAGCAGGTGCAACACTTTGCATTCCTACCGCTTTCTGTTCTTACACAGGTGAGGCACTGGATCAGAAGACACCGCTTCTTCGTTCCATGGAAGCAATCAACGAGCAGTCACTTCGACTTTTAAAATTATTTGGAAATACAACATCCAAGAAGGTAACACCTTCCGTAGGACCGGAGCAGGAATACTTCATCGTAGACCGCGAGAAGTACTTACAGCGTAAGGATCTCATCTTTACCGGACGTACACTTTTCGGAGCAATGCCTCCGAAGGGACAGGAGATGGATGACCATTACTTCGGAGCCATCCGCGAGAGAATCGCAGCTTACATGAAGGATGTCAACAAAGAGCTTTGGAAACTCGGTGTATCTGCAAAGACACAGCATAACGAAGTTGCTCCTGCACAGCACGAGCTGGCTCCGATCTATGCAGAGTGTAACGTAGCTGTTGATAACAACCAGCTCATTATGGAGACACTTAAGAAGGTTGCCGGACGTCACGGATTACAGTGCTTACTTCACGAGAAGCCATTCGCAGGTGTGAACGGATCCGGTAAGCATAATAACTGGTCCATCACAACAGACGATGGAATCAATTTACTTGATCCTGGCAAGACACCTCACGAGAATGTACAGTTCCTGCTGGTACTGACCTGTATCTTAAAGGCCGTTGACGAGCATGCAGCACTTCTTCGTGCGGCGGCAGCCGATGTAGGAAACGATCACAGATTAGGAGCCAACGAGGCACCGCCTGCAATCCTTTCCGTATACTTAGGAGACCAGCTTGGCGATGTATTGAACCAGTTGATCTCAACCGGAACCGCAACTCACAGCTTAAAGGGTGAGAAACTTGAGACCGGTGTTAAGACCATTCCTGATTTCATGAAGGATGCAACCGATCGTAACCGTACATCACCGTTCGCATTCACAGGAAATAAATTCGAGTTCCGTATGGTTGGTTCACAGGATTCTGTGGCACAGTCGAATATCGTACTGAACACCATCGTAGCTGAGGCATTTTCCGAGGCTTGCGATGTACTTGAGAAGGCAGATGATTTCGAGCTTGCCTTACATGATCTGATCAAGAAGTATGCGGTTGAGCATCAGAGAATCGTTTTCAACGGAAACGGATATTCCGATGAGTGGGTTGAGGAAGCTGCAAAGCGTGGACTTCCAAACATCAAGTCCATGGTTGATGCAATCCCGGCTTATGTTGCTCCGGAATCTGTTGCAGCATTTGAAAAGTTTAGTGTATTTACAAAGCCTGAGCTTGAGTCCCGTGTCGAGATCGAGTACGAGACCTATGCGAAGACGATTAACATTGAAGCCAAGGCAATGATCGATATCGCAGGAAAGCAGATCATTCCGGCTGTTATCAAGTATACAACCGAGCTTGGAACATCACTCGGAACCGTTAAGAGTGTATGTCCGGATGCTGATGTCAGCGTTCAGACAGAACTTCTTACAGAGACTTCCGCACTTCTTTCCGAGACAAAGGTTGCACTTGCCAAGTTACAGGAAGTAACCGAGCAGGGTGGCAGCATGGAGGAAGGCGCTGAGCAGGCTGCTTACTACAGAGATACCGTTAAGGCTGCAATGGATGCACTCCGTGCACCGGTTGACAAGCTTGAGATGATCGTTGACAAGGATTTATGGCCAATGCCATCATACGGAGATCTGATCTTCGAAGTCTAATCAATTAAATTAGATTAATATTGTAATAATAAAGACACTTTTTTCGAACCACGAAGCTGTGGGATGGGGGAAAGTGTCTTTTTTATTTAGAGAAAGTCCGAATAGGGAACGGACCTTGAAAACTAAGGAGGTAACATTATGGAACAACAAATTATCGATTTTATCAATGAAAATATGTTTGGAATCTGGTTTCTGATCGGAGCCGCGCTGGTATTCTGGATGCAGGCCGGATTTGCAATGGTAGAGACAGGATTCACACGTGCGAAGAACGCAGGCAACATCATTATGAAGAACCTGATGGACTTTTGTATCGGTACTGTCGTATTTATCCTGATCGGATTTTCCTTCCTGTTGGGAGAGGATTTCCTTGGATTTATCGGAAAACCGGGATTTGATATTTTTACCGCATATTCAAATTTTGATTTCTCGAATTTCGTATTTAACTTAGTATTCTGTGCAACCACAGCAACGATCGTATCCGGTGCTATGGCTGAGAGAACAAAATTTTTATCATATTGTATTTATTCTGCAGTGATTTCTGCACTCATCTACCCGATCGAGGCACACTGGATCTGGGGCGGCGGCTGGTTGGCACAGCTTGGATTCCATGATTTTGCAGGATCCTGTGCAATTCATATGGTTGGTGGTATTTCCGCGATCATCGGTGCGGCAATGCTTGGACCTCGTATCGGTAAGTTTACAAAAGATAAATCCGGAAAAATCGTTAAAGTCAATGCTTTTCCGGGACATAACATTCCAATCGGTGCACTCGGCGTATTCATTCTCTGGTTTGGATGGTATGGATTTAACGGTGCTGCATGTACAACAGGCGCACAGCTTGCAAGCGTTTTCCTTACCACAACTGTAGCACCTGCAGTGGCAACCGTAACCTGTATGGTATTTACATGGTTAAAATATGGCAAGCCGGATGTATCTATGTGTCTGAACGCTTCCCTTGCCGGACTTGTAGCAATCACTGCACCTTGTGATGTGACCGATTGCCTTGGCGCGATCATCATTGGATTTGTAGCCGGACTTCTCGTTGTATTCGGTGTATGGCTTCTTGATTACAAGCTTCATGTAGATGACCCGGTAGGTGCCGTAGCCGTACATATGATGAATGGTATCTGGGGAACCATCGCAGTTGGTTTATTTGCAACAACATCTGCACCTGGAAATGACACAGTCGTAGGTCTTTTCTACGGCGGTGGTGTAAAACAGCTTGGCATTCAGTTACTTGGTTTTATAACCGTAGCATCATGGACAGCAGTAACCATTACAATTGCATTTATCATTATTAAGAAAACCATCGGTCTTCGTGTAACAGAGGAAGAGGAGATCGTAGGTCTGGATTCTATGGAGCACGGTCTTGCATCCGCTTACTCAGGATTCTCGATCATGGATGTATCCAACACAATGACAATGGACATCAACGAGAACACCGATCTCGGAACACCGGAGTATACAGAGGCTTCACAGGCAAAGAAAGATGCTGCAGTCAAGGTTGTATCTGCAATCCCGAAGGATGCAACCGGCATGTACAAAGTTGTTATTATCGCAAAGCTTTCGCGTTACGATCTGTTAAAGAAAGCAATGAACGACCTCGGTGTAACCGGTATGACCTGTACACAGGTTATGGGTTGTGGTATCCAGAAGGGATCCGGTGAGCGTTATCGTGGAGCTGAGGTTGATGCAACACTTCTTCCGAAGATCAAGGTTGAGGTTGTTGTAAGTAAGATTCCTGTAGACCGTGTAGTAGAGGCTGCCAAGAAAGCACTCTACACCGGACACATCGGTGACGGTAAGATCTTCGTATACGATGTAGCGAAGGTTGTCAAGATCCGTACCGGTGAAGAGGATATGGATGCATTACAGGATGTTGAGTAATCAGCACTAATCTAATGGTTAGATTAGTGAATCTAATCCCCTTAGTTTTAGTATACATCAACAGAGAGTCCCCGGCGTGAGCCGGGGATTTTTCTGTCGACAAATATTTCTTCCTATAATGCTTATTTTTTGTTATAATATAAAAGGCTATATATTTTTTTAAAACTGATAGGGGGCTAATATGAATTACGGTAAGGCTGCGATGAAGCGTCGGTCTCATGAGATTGATTATAAACCGACGAAGATTCGTAAGAAATGTGGTGTCATATTTTGGAAAATATTTGTAGTATGCATGATTGTTTTCGGTGTGGTCGGCGTCAGCACCGGCGTCGGAGCGGTCAAGGGAATCCTTGCTTCAGCGCCGGATATCTCGGAGATCGATGTCATTCCGACCGGATACTCGACAACGGTTCTTGCGAGTGACGGAAGCGAGATCGCAACACTTGTTGCGGAGGGCTCGAACCGTCAGTATGTAACGCTTGACGAGATACCGAAGGATCTGCAGCATGCGGTCGTAGCGATTGAGGACGAGCGTTTTTACGAGCACAACGGAATTGACCTAAAGGGTATCGCACGTGCTTTGGCGGCGGATATCAAGTCGATGGATACCAGTCAGGGTGCCAGCACGATCACGCAGCAGCTGATCAAGAACAATGTGCTCACGGAGCAGTGGGCAAACGAGAATGAGGGCAAGATTTCCAAACTTGAGAAGATCGAGCGTCAGGTACAGCGTAAGATCCAGGAGATGTATATCGCTGTGGAGCTTGAGAAGAAAGTCAATGACAAGGACTGGATCCTTGAGAACTATCTGAATTCGATCAACCTCGGAAGCAATACACTCGGTGTACAGGCTGCCGCGCAGCGTTATTTCGGTAAGGATGTGTCGGAATTGACGCTGTCCGAATGTGCCGTGATCGCGGGCATTACCAAGAATCCGTCCGGATACAACCCGATTCTGCACCCGGACAAGAATGCCAATCGTAGAGAAGATGTACTGGATGCAATGAAGCGTCAGGGGTATATCACGCAGGAGCAGTACGATGAGGCCATGGCGGACGATGTATATGATCGTATTTCCGAGCACAACGATGTGGTACAGCCTTCGATGAATACGTACTTTGTCGATGCGGTCATCGATGATGTGTTTGATGATCTGGTCAAGATCAAGGGCTATTCGGAGAGCGATGCCTATAAGGCAATCTATCAGGGAGGTCTGACGATCAAGTCGACGCAGGATCTCTCCATTCAGGATATCTGTGATGAGGAAGCATTAAATCCGGACAATTACGATGTTGGAACAAAGTATTCATTCTTCCTGTCGTTCCAGGTGAAGAAGAAGGACGGCACGACAAAGACGTATACGAACCAGACGATGCTTTCTTATTACAAAACACAGAAAAAGAATCAGGATTTCTCGATCAACTACAGTTCTGAGGAGGAGTGCCGCGAGGCAATCGCCCAGTATGAGAAGGACGTTCTGGAAAAAGGCGATAAGCTCGTGGAGAATTCCGAGTATATCTTTATCACCATGCAGCCGCAGATTGCCATGACGATTATAGATCAGAGTACCGGAGAGGTGCGCGCGATCGTCGGAGGAAGAGGTGACAAGGCCGGTAACCGTACCTGGAACCGTGCGACCAAAACATGCCGTCAGCCGGGATCGACCTTCAAGATCATCGCCTGCTACGCGCCGGCACTTGATGCGGGCGGAAAGACACTGGCATCCACACAGGATGATGCGCCTTTTACGGTGGGATCAAAGACCTATAATAACTATGACCATACCTACAAGGGCTATACCAATCTGCGTACGGCGATCACAAAGTCCATGAATATCGTGACCGTTAAGACTCTGCAGGATATCGGTGTGGACTTGGGTTACGAGTATGCAGAGAATTTTGGATTCTCTACACTTGTGGATACCGATAAGAACCTTGGACTTTCCCTCGGCGGACTGACACAGGGTGTAACGAACCTTGAACTGACCGGTGCTTACGCCGCGATCGCAAATCAGGGTGAGTACATCGAGCCGAGCTTCTATACACAGGTGCTTGACCACGATGGTAACGTGATCCTTGACAATACGAAGACAAAGGATCATCACAGAGTCGTTTCGGAAGACACTGCGTGGCTTCTGACCGACGCGATGAAGGATGTTATGACTGGCGGAACCGGTGTCCGTGCGTACTTCGGCGGAAATATGGCACAGGCCGGCAAGTCGGGTACAACGACGAGCAACCGTGATGCGCTTTTTGCAGGTTTTACACCGTACTATACATGCGTTGTATGGGGTGGTTATGACGATAATTCCAAACAGTTCAGTACCGGTTATCCGAAGAATCTGTGGAGATCGGTTATGAAGCGGATACACGAGAATCTGGAGTCGAAGGATTTCAAGAAGCCATCCGATATCACACAGGCGACTGTCTGTGCAAAGTCGGGACTGCTTCCGGAGGCGGATGTGTGCAGCAATGATCCGCGCGGATCTTCCCAGTACACGGAGTACTTTGCAGCGGGAACTGCACCGACGGAGACTTGCGACAAGCATGTGGCATTGTCCATCTGTAAAGAATCCGGAGAGATCGCAGGACCGTACTGTCCGGAGGAAGATATCGAGACGAAGGTGTTTGTCCTCGGCGCAGAGCCGGGATCACCGGAGTATCAATACTGTGCAACAGAAGATTTTATGAATAAGGTGTGCAGTATTCACGATGAAAACTATGTTCCGGATGACGAGGAAAAGCCGGACAAGAAACCGGATAAGAACATGACGGATGATACCGACGATCCGTCCACGGATGGCATCGATGATTCATCTACGGATGATACCGACGATCCATCCACGGATGACACCAATGATACATCTACGGATGATTCTACGAGTGATCCGTCACTGACGGCATTCGGTATATGGCGATGGTTCCTTACATTGCGTAGATAAAATGAACAGGCAGGGAAATAGAAATGCAGACGACATCAGAAGGATATCGTGTTGTATATGAGGGTGGCGAAGGCGAGATAACCGAGAAAAAATCCCGGTTCATCGCCACCGTGCGCCCGGTGGAATCGGAAGAGGAAGCTACAACCTTTATCGCAGAGATGAAAAAGAAATACTGGGATGCCAGACATAACTGCTCGGCATTTGTCATCGGCGAGCGTCAGGAACTGACCCGTTGCTCGGATGACGGAGAACCGGCGCAGACAGCAGGCAGGCCGATGCTGGACGTGCTGCTTCGGGAAGGAATCACGAACGTTGCAGTGGTCGTGACAAGATACTTCGGAGGTGTATTGCTTGGCACAGGTGGTCTGGTACGTGCGTACCAGGGAGCCACACAGGCGGGACTTGCCGCGAGCACGATTATTGAAAAGCTGCCGGGACAGAAGCTTATGATCCATACGGATTATAATGGACTGGGCAAGCTCCAGTATCTTTTTGGTCAGCAGAAGACGGCAATCCTCTCCACGGAATATGCGGCAGATGTCACGCTTACGATCCTTGTTCCGATCGGTCAGAAGGATTTTCTGTACAAGGAAATCGTGGAACAGACGAACGGATCGGCACAACTCGCATGGGGCGATACCTGTGTTTATGCGGTAATTGGCAAAGATGTGCAAATTTTTTAAAAAATTTGAATAAAAGTGTTGACACAAAGTGGGTATCCATGTATAATACCATTTGTTGAGACAACAATGGCCCATCGCCAAATGGTAAGGCAACGGACTCTGACTCCGTCATTTCAAGGTTCGAATCCTTGTGGGCCAGCTAAGGAACTTCTTTGAAGTTCCTTTTTTTTACGCTATAATATTTTATACATGTTATAATTAAGTGGAATCAGTGAATTAAGACAGAATGTTTTGGAAGAGGAATATGTGACCATGAAATATGAGTTTGACAGTCGGATACGATACAGCGAGGTAGACTCGGAAGGAAAATTGACGTGGCTTGCGCTGATGGACTATTTTCAGGATTGCAGTGTGTTTCAATCGGAGCATCTTAAGATCGGGGTGGATTATCTGGCGGAACATCATCAGGCGTGGGTGCTGACTTCGTGGCAGATCTGTCTGAACCGGATGCCGAAACTTACGGACCGGGTGACAACGCAGACATGGGCGTATGAGATGAAAGGTTTTTACGGATACCGTAATTTCTCGATGGACGATGAGTCGGGAGACCGGTTGGCATATGCCAATTCCATCTGGGCACTCATGGACACGCAGACCGGGCGCCCGACCAAAGTACCGGAGGAGATGGCGGCGCTATACGGAATGGAGCCACAGATCCCGATGGAGTGCGATGGAAGAAAGATCGCTTTGCCGAAGGAGTGTGAGGCGAAGGATGCGTTTGTTGTTCCGGCGTATTTTATGGATACGAATCACCATATGAACAACAGTCATTATGTTGAGGTGGCATTGAGTTATGTGCCGGAGAATTTTGTGATCGGGCAGATCCGTGTGGAGTATCGCAAGGCGGCACTTTGCGGGGATGTGATGATCCCGGAAGTTGCAACGGAGAAGGATAAGATTACGGTTGTGTTGGCAGATGAGAATGAGAAGCCATATGCGATTGTGGAATTTGCGAAAAGATAGGAGGCAGTGACCGTGAAGTTAGGTGAATATCAGGATTTGTATTATATCAAGAAAGTGGATTTCGGCGTATATCTTGCGGAAGATCCGGCGAGTGAGACGCATGTGCTCCTCCCGGCAAAACAGGTTCCGCAGGAGGCACGTCAGGGAGAGAAGGTACATGTCTTCTTATATAAAGATTCCAAGGATCGTCTGATCGCAACAACGAACACGCCGAAACTGACGCTTGGTGCCTATGCACCGCTTACGGTCAAAGAAGTCGGCAAGATCGGTGCGTTCCTGGACTGGGGACTGGAGAAGGATCTGTTTCTGCCGTACAAGGAGATGACCAGCCATGTGGAAGCCGGGGATGAGGTGCTCGTCACACTTTATATTGACAAGAGCAGCCGCCTCTGTGCGAGCATGAAAGGTATCTATGACCTGTTAGAGAAAGATTCGCCTTATGAAAAAGGCGCTACCGTTACCGGAAGAGTGTACGAGTTCTCTGATAACTTTGGTACATTTGTGGCAGTCGATGATAAATATTCGGCGAAGATTCCGGTATCGGAGGACGGAAGCTTCTTAAAGATCGGCGATGTGATCGAGGCGAAAGTGACAGCCGTCAAACCGGATGGAAAGCTGGATCTGACGCTGCGTGAGAAGGCATATATCCAGATGGATACAGATGCTGCGAAGATCATGGAACTTCTGGATTCTTATGCGGGTGTTCTGCCTTTTACCGAGAAAGCGAGCCCGGAAGTCATCAAGAGAGAGACGGGACTGAGCAAGGCGGCATTCAAGCGCGCGATCGGAACCTTATATAAACAGAGAAAAATTACACTTAATGATGGAAAAATCCGTAAGGCTTGATTATAATAGATATGAACTTGAAACAGAAAGGATAGGAGACAATCTTATGAAGAATGTAATCAGTACAGATAAGGCTCCGGCAGCGATCGGACCATATTCACAGGCAATTGAAGTAAACGGAATGGTATACACATCGGGAATCATCCCTGTTGTACCGGCAACCGGTGAGATTCCGGAAGGTTCTGTTGCACAGGCAAAGCAGGCATTTGAGAATCTTTCCAATTTACTTGAAGCAGCAGGCACCTCGATGGACAAAGTTGTTAAGACAACTGTTTTCATCAAGGAGATGAATGATTTTGGAGCAATCAATGAAGTATATGCGGAAGTTTTCCCGGCTCCGTTCCCATCCAGAAGCTGTGTGGAAGTAGCAAGACTTCCGAAGGATGTTATGCTTGAGATTGAGGCAATTGCCATCAAATAAGGATTTGTCCGTAAAATGAAAAGAGGGTTGTCACGATCAGAATCGGATCTGATCTGGACAACCCTTATTTTGTAATAATTGTGAAACAAGTTATTGTGTTTTCTATACCGACAAGTCAATGTTACCACCAATATGTGGTGTTACGGAATTCTCCATCATGCGAATCATACTGTCATTCATGGAAGCACTGGAGTCCAAAGCCTTGTCGAGCATCCTGACACTGACGGATTCCATAAGCGAAGATGGTTCGGAAGCGTTGATAGCGCTGAGTGCAGAGCCTACATTTCCTATATTCATCATGATTCACCTCCTGCTAAGAATCAATTCCTTCATACTTATCCATATTATGCCATAAAAACTGCCATAAATCAAGAACAAGAAGTATCCGGAGCAGGGGATTAAGGGTTGACACAGGTATGTCCCTTTGCTATAATAGCATCGTAACATTTGTAATAAATCTGTAATAAACTTTACGAAACAATATTGGAGGGCAATATGAACCGTAACGTATTCATTAAGATGACCGCATGTAGTTTGGCAGCAGTGCTTGCAGTTGGGGGAATGACTGCAGGTAGTGCAGAGGCTGCACCGACTGCAGGACTTTCCACATATACATCGAACATTGTGACAACATCTGTTTTGCCGACTGCAGGTATCTCACTTGCAATGACACAGTGTGTGGCGGCACTCGAGGATGAGGCAACGGTAGCAAGCGCACAGCCGGAAGTTACCGAGAATGACACTCCGGTCGTTGCATCCGAGTATGCAGACCTTGCAGTAGCAACCGTTAATGATTATGTAAATGTACGTAAGAAAGCATCAACAGACAGCAAAGTCGTTGGTAAATTATATAAGAACAATGTTGGTACCGTGATCGGAACCAAGGGTGACTGGTACAAGATCAAGTCCGGTAATGTAGTCGGCTATGTA
>CAVHWG010000168.1:0-4837 GCA_963639645.1 Firmicutes bacterium TM09-10
TACGGATGAAGATAAGGATACGGATAAGAATACGGATAACGAGCCGGCAGATCCGGAAACAACGGAAAATGCCGATACATCGTTAAAAATCGGTGTTATTCTGATCGGCGATGAGACGGAAAGCTATTCGAAATCGCATATTGATGGAATCACGCAGGCAGCATTCGTGGTCGGAATTGAACAGGATGAGATCGAGTGGAAAGAACGCATTACAGATTCGGACAGCACTTATGATGCCATCAGTGAGCTGTTGGGTGACGGATGTAATCTGTTGATCGCCAATGCGTCGATCCACCAGCAGGCAATGACTGATGCGGCGGAGGATTATCCGGAAGCACGCTTTGTTGTGATCGGCGGAAACAATGCCACATTGGAGGGACTGGACAATTATTATAATGCCTATACAGATATCTATGAGGCGCGTTATGTATCCGGTGTTGTTGCGGGAATGAAGTTAAAGCAGCTTGACCGCAAAGGCAAAATCGATGTGCACGGATATGACACATCGGGCAATGTGCGTATCGGGTATATCGCATCGTTCCGGAATGCGGAGAACATATCCGGATATTCGGCATTCTATCTTGGGGTGAAGTCGGTTATGGACAATGTTGTTCTGGAGGTCAAGTACACGGAAAAGTGGCTCGACAATGATACGGAGGCGACCGCTGCCGATGCACTGATCCGTTCCGGATGTCCACTGATCGCACAGGGGACGAATGCGGGAGGTGTTGCGGAGACAACCGAAAAGGCGTGGGACAGCGGAACACATGTCTATTTTGTTGGATGCAGCGAGGATGCTATGCGAAAAGCCCCGAATGCCGCTTTGACGAGCGGGGTCAGCAATTGGGCGGTATATTACACCGGATTGCTGTCTGCGGTAGCGGAGGAACAGGAATTTGCACAGGACTGGACAGGCGGTCTGGCGGACGGTGCGGTATCCATCACGGGACTTGGCGGACAGGTGGCACCGAAGACGGCTGCGAAAGTTGAAAAAATCGTAAAGAAGATCAAGACAGGAAAGCTGCATGTGTTCAATACAAAGAAGTTTACTGTGTACGGAAAACACATCAAAGCGGACGATGCTATGATCGATCTGTCGATTACGGATACATCGGATGAAGAGGAGTCGGAGGATGATATTGTAAAGTCTGCGATCGTCTCCTATGACGGCGGGGCGTATTTTGCGGAATCGACCCTGCGCTCGGCACCGTATTTTACGCTGCATGTGGACGGAATCAAGGAAATGAACCGCAATGAGTAGTGAGAAAGAAGTGCGTCAACACTTCATTGACAAAAATAGGGATTGTCCCTATAATAAAAACATCGCAGAGAACGGGGGATGGCCACAAGCTCAGCCCCCGTTCTCGCTACATGGGCACTGTGTGAGGGTGCCGGACCGAATAACCCTGGAGGAGTACGAACATGGAAAATGAAGCTGTTTCCAAGAATTTTATTGAACAGATTATCGAGAAAGATTTAAGTGAGGGCAAGTGTGAGTCGATCATGACAAGATTCCCACCGGAGCCGAACGGATATCTTCATATCGGACATGCAAAGTCCATTCTTTTGAACTACGGATTAGCCAAGAAATACGGCGGAAAGTTTAATCTTCGTTTTGACGATACGAACCCGACAAAGGAGAAGCTGGAGTTCGTTGAGTCTATTAAGGCGGACGTGAAGTGGCTCGGCGCAGACTGGGAAGACCGTCTGTATTTTGCATCAAACTATTTTGATCAGATGTACGAGGCTGCTGTGACCCTGATTAAGAAGGGCAAGGCATACGTATCCGATCTGAATGCGGATCAGATCCGTGAGTACCGCGGAACACTGACAGAGCCTGGTAAAGAAGACCCATATGCATCCAGAAGTGTGGATGAGAACCTGGCGCTTTTTGAGGGAATGAAGAATGGTGAATGTGAGGACGGAAGCAGAGTGCTCCGTGCGCGCATCGATATGACTTCTTCCAATATCAATATGAGAGATCCGATCATCTATCGTGTGGCTCATATGACACACCACAATACCGGCGATACGTGGTGCATTTACCCGATGTACGATTTCGCTCATCCAATCGAGGATGCGATCGAGGGTGTGACCCATTCCATCTGTACATTGGAGTTTGAGGATCACAGACCGCTTTATGACTGGGTTGTGACCGAGCTTGGTTACAAGAAGAGTGCGGACGGTGCACCGAAGCAGATCGAGTTCGCAAAGCTGTATCTGACGAATGTTGTTACCGGAAAGCGTTATATCAAGAAGTTGGTTGAGGAGAAGATCGTTGACGGATGGGATGACCCGCGTCTGGTATCGATCGCTGCACTCCGCCGCAGAGGTTATACACCGGAATCTATTCAGAAATTTGTTGAGTTGTGCGGAATTTCCAAGGCCAACAGTTCGGTTGATTACGCAATGTTAGAGTACTGCATCCGCGAGGATCTTAAGATGAAGCGTCCGAGAATGATGGCAGTGCTTGATCCGGTCAAGGTTGTCATCGACAACTATCCGGAAGGACAGGTTGAGTATCTTCCGGTGGACAACAATCTGGAGAATCCGGAGCTCGGAAGAAGAGAAGTTCCGTTTACAAGAGAGTTATACATCGAGCGTGAGGACTTCATGGAGGAGCCGCCGAAGAAATACTTCCGTCTGTTCCCGGGCAATGAGGTTCGCCTGATGAACGCTTATTTTGTAAAATGCGTTGATTACAAAAAGGATGAAAACGGTAAGATCACAGAAATCCACTGTACCTACGATCCGGAGTCCAGGGGAGGCAACAGCCCGGACGGACGTAAGGTCAAGGGAACAATCCACTGGGTATCCGCAGAGTACGGCAAGAAAGCAACCGTTCGTCTGTATGAGAATATCGTAGACGAGGAACTCGGGGTATACAATGAGGATGGAAGTCTGAATCTGAACCCGAATTCACTTACCGTATTGAACGATTGTATCGTTGAGCCGGCTTTAATGGAGGCAAAAGAGTATGAGAGCTTCCAGTTTGTACGTCAGGGATTCTTCTGCGCAGACTGCAAGGATTCCAAGCCGGGTGCACCGGTATTTAACCGTATTGTTTCGCTGAAGAGCTCATTCAAGCTTCCGGCGAATTCATAGTAGAATTAAGGGGTAGACATGAATTTATTAGAGGGACTTGAAAAATTCGGATTGGACCATATGGACACCGAACACATCTTTGAAGATGAGAAGAAGGAAGAAGCGGCACCAGAGAAGCCTGTTGCCAGGGAAGAA
This sequence comes from Firmicutes bacterium TM09-10, assembly GCA_963639645.1. Classification (GTDB taxonomy): domain Bacteria; phylum Bacillota; class Clostridia; order Lachnospirales; family Lachnospiraceae; genus Roseburia. The sequence continues at coordinate 3,241 of CAVHWG010000168.1, forward strand.
GTTCATTCCGAGAAGGAATTCCTGTTGGAAAAATCAATTCGATGCCCTATATGTGATCTGGTATTTAAGACAAAGATGGTCAAGACCGGCCGCGTGAAGCGCCTTGAGCCGGATTTTGATCTGCGTCCGAGATTTCAGTATATCGACACCAACAAATATGATGTATCGTCGTGCCCGAAATGCGGATATACCGCGATGAACCGATATTTTTCGCATTTGTCATCCGGTCAGATCAAGATGATCGATGAGGGTGTGAGACGCAAGTTCAAGCAGACCAATCTGGTAGAACCGGAGGAGTATACTTACGATGAAGCGATTGAGCGCTATAAGCTCGCTTTGTACAATACCCTTGTAAAGAAGGGGAAAGCGAGTGAGAAGGCGTTTGAGTGTCTGAAGATTTCGTGGCTGTACCGAGGCATGGTGGAGGAACTTGTGGCTTCCGCCGACCGGGATGCGAAGGCGATCGAGGAGAGCCAGAAGGAGGAACTGCTTTATTATACACAGGCGTATGATGGTTTCCTGAAAGCGATCGCTTCCGAAACATTCCCGATGTGCGGAATGGAGGAGAGCACGATCAATCTGCTTGTGGCGAGCATCGCATTCAAGTTAAAGAAATATGACATTGCATCGCGTTTTGTATCGCTTGTGCTGACTTCCCATGCGGCGGGGCGCTCGGCGAAGGAACGTGCGATGGATCTGAAAGAAGAGATTATCAAGCAGCTGCATAACGCATAGATCAGGAGGCAGTATGGCTGGCAAATTTTATGCAGTCCGTAAAGGAAAAGTCCCGGGAATCTACAATTCCTGGGATGCCTGCAAGCGGATGGTGGATGGCTATCCGGGAGCAGTCTATAAGAGTTTTAAGAACCGTCAGGAGGCGGAAGATTTCGTGGCTGGAGGCAGCAGTACCGCGGCAGAGAGAACGGATGCGAGAGAACTTCCGGTCACGGACTATGCGTTTGTGGACGGCTCTTTTAATATCGCGACATCGGTCTACGGATTTGGTGGATTCCTTGTCGCAAACGGAGAACGCTATGTTCTTCAGGGCTCGGGCGAGGATGCAGACATGGCATCCATGCGCAATGTTGCGGGGGAGATCCTCGGCAGTATGGCAGCGATGGAGAAAGCACTGGAACTGGGCTTGAGAGAGATTACGATTTACTACGATTATCTCGGCATCGAGATGTGGGCAACCGGAGGCTGGAAGCGCAATAAGAGCGGTACGATCGCTTACTATGAGTACGTACAGTCGATCAGAGACCGGTTAGAGATTCATTTTGTGAAAGTCAAAGGACATTCCGGAGTGGAGGGAAATGAAGAGGCGGATCGCCTTGCCAAAGAGGCGGTCGGCATAAATGAACCAATGAAGGGATAGGTGACAAAGTGAGTGTATTTAACGTAGAACTGAAAAAAGTCGTAGATGACAGTTATGAGATTGAGATCGGATACAATCTGATGGATCAGCTCGTGGAGGATCTGGAGACCGGACTTCTCGGGAAAATCAAGAAGCTTGCGGTCATTACCGATACGAATGTGCGTGATCCGTATGCAAAGCCGATCTGTGAGAAGCTGATCGCTGCGGGCTATAAAGTGGATC
>CAVHWG010000169.1:0-5453 GCA_963639645.1 Firmicutes bacterium TM09-10
AGCTGGTTCTTATCGGACAGACAGCAGGCAAGATCGAAGAGTGTGCACACCGCCACGGATTTATGGATACCGTGCGCTGCGAGACCTTCGAGGAAGCAATCAACTATTGTTATGATCATGCGGTGTCGGGAGATGCAGTGCTTCTTTCTCCTGCATGTGCAAGCTGGGGAATGTTCCCTAATTATGAAGAGCGTGGAAGAATTTTTAAAGCCCTCGTTCGAAATCTGAAAGAGTAGTAATATCAAGGAGTAGTGATTCGTGGCAAGACGGGGACGAAGAGAAAAAGGAACTACATATTTTGATTACAATCTGCTTTTTATCGTAATCTTTTTGCTGTGTTTCGGACTGGTTATGCTGTACAGTTCCAGTTCGTATGTATCGGCGAACACTTACGGGGACAGCGCGTATTATCTGAAGCTGCAGCTCCGTAATATGGGCATCGGAGCTGTCGCTATGATCATTATGGCGCGTACGGATTACCATTTCTGGAAGAAGTTTTATATGCTGGCCTATATGGGATCCTTCGTGTTATGTCTGATCGTATTGCTCAAGATTCCGGGAATTACGCGAGAATCCCACGGTAAGTCACGCTGGCTGCAGCTTGGACCACTCAGCTTTCAGCCGTCCGAGCTGGCAAAGCTTGCAATCATTATCTTTCTTGCGGTGCTGATCGAGAAGTACACGAGAGATATCAGCACGCGCGCAGGACTGATCAAGGTGTTTGCAATCCTTGTGCCGCTTCTTGCGGTTGTCGCGCTCGGAAACTTAAGTACGGCGATCATCATCTTCGGTATTGCGTTCTGTATGCTTTTTGTTGCAAATCCGCAGTATAAGCCGTTCTTCCTGACTGCGATAGCCGGAATTGCCGGAGTCGTCGCTTTGATCGCGCTAGAAGGCTATCGAGGAAACCGAGTGGAGGCATGGCTGCATCCGGAGACGGCGGGAGACAAAGGCTATCAGACGATGCAGGGTCTCTATGCGATCGGTTCCGGAAAGTTATTCGGAAAAGGCTTAGGTGAGAGTCTTCAGAAATTAGGTAACGTGCCGGAGTCGCAGAACGATATGATCTTTACAATCATCTGCGAGGAACTCGGACTTTTCGGGGCGGTGTGTGTGATCCTGCTGTTCGTTCTCCTTCTTTGGAGAATGATGGTGATCGCAAACAATGCGAAGGACCTCTACGGAGCGCTTATCGTGACCGGCATTATGTCACATATCGCGATCCAGGTCATCTTAAACATTGCGGTTGTGACCAACACGATTCCGAATACCGGAGTCATTCTGCCTTTTATCAGTTACGGAGGTACCTCCATCGTATTCCTGATGGGAGAGATGGGGCTTGCGCTCAGCGTGTCGAAGGGCATCAGACTTGAAACGATCGAATAATAAGTCAGACAGTGGGTAGGTAAATGATTAAAGAAAAACGTAGAAAAGCCAGAAAACGAAAGAAGATCGCGATCGCATTTCTGATCATCCTGCTTCTTATCGCGGCAGCGGCGCTCATTGTAGTCAAAGTGTTCCGCGTCGACAAGGTGGAAGTGGAGGGCAACGAGCTCTACGATGCAAAGGTGATCGAGAAGGCGGTATTGAACGATAAATATTCATGGAATTCACTGTATGTATTCCTGAAGTACCGTTTTGTAGATACGAAGGAAGTTCCGTTTGTGGACACCATGGAAGTTACGCTGAAGGATCCGCAGACGTTACATATCAAAGTCTATGAAAAAGGCATGATGGGTTATCTGTATATTGATGCGATCGATGAGAACGCGTACTTTGACAAGGATGGATTCGTGGTGGAGACATCATCGAAGGTGATCGAGGGAACGCCGCAGATCATCGGTATCGACTGCAACAAGGTCGTGCTGTATGAGAAGCTTCCGATCGGCAGTGCCAAACGTCGCGAAATACTGACACTGACACAGGCGCTCAAACGAAATAAGCTGATTCCGGACTCCATTACCTATGGGGTGTCGAACGAACCGGTGCTTGCATACGGCAAGATCAAGGTTGAGATGGGCTCGTTAGAACTTCTGACACAGAAAGTCGAGCGCCTTGCCAAGATCAAACCAAGTCTCGAAGGAATGGAAGGAACACTACATTTAGAGAATTGGACAGAAGAAACGACAAATATTGTGTTTGACAAAAAAGTGACGAAGAAGAAAGCGTCCAAAAAGAAGAAGCAAGATTAAATGTAAAAAATCACAATTTTATGTTGATTATTTTTTAAAAAAACTATATTATAGTCTATATGGGTGTGCATGAAACATTTGTAATGTTTCACAGACCTTTTTAAAAAGCAGTTACGCAGGCGGACAGGCAGTATCGATGCAGACCGCCGATGACCGGTTTTTCTGACCGGTGATAGATTGATCGAAATTTTATGGGATGAGAAAGAGGAGGAAGAACCATGCTGGAGATTCGGACAACAGAGGCAGACACAAGTGCCAAAATTATAGTGATTGGTGTAGGTGGAGCCGGAAATAATGCTGTGAACCGCATGATTGACGAGAATATAGGTGGAGTTGAATTTATCGGAGTGAATACCGATAAGCAGGCATTACAGTTGTGTAAGGCTCCAACATTGATTCAGATTGGCGAGAAGCTGACAAAGGGACTCGGCGCAGGCGCGCAGCCGGAGATCGGCGAGAAGGCAGCCGAGGAGAGTGCGGAAGAGTTGTCCGCAGCCGTTAAGGGTGCAGACATGGTATTCGTTACCTGTGGTATGGGTGGCGGAACCGGTACCGGTGCAGCTCCGGTCGTAGCCAAGATTGCCAAGGAGCAGGGAATCCTGACCGTTGGCGTTGTAACCAAGCCTTTCAAATTTGAGGCTAAGAAGCGTATGATCAATGCCGTATCCGGTATTGAGAAGTTGAAGGAGAACGTAGATACCCTGATCGTGATCCCGAATGACAAGCTTCTTGAGATCGTAGACAGACGTACTTCCATGCCGGATGCATTAAAGAAGGCAGACGAAGTATTACAGCAGGCAGTGCAGGGAATTACCGACCTGATCAATCTGCCGGCACTTATCAACCTTGACTTCGCAGACGTACAGACCGTTATGAAGGACAAGGGTATGGCACATATCGGTATCGGCAGTGCCAAGGGTGATGAGAAGGCAATCGAGGCTGTTAAGCTTGCCGTTGCATCTCCGCTTCTTGAGACAACCATCAATGGAGCAACCCATGTTATCATCAATATTTCCGGAGATATCTCTCTTATGGATGCGAACGATGCAGCAAGCTATGTTCAGGATCTGGCAGGTGAGGATGCAAATATTATCTTCGGTGCGAAGTTCGATGAGACAATGACCGATGAGGCTACAATTACCGTAATTGCAACCGGACTTGAGACTGCAGCGCCTAAGACTACTGCTACATCCGGAATCGGTAATCGTATGGTTTACCCGACACAGACAGCAGCGCGTCCTTCCGCAACACAGGGACTTCTGAATCGTACCGCTGCAACACCGACAACACCGGTAACAAGCAGACCGGTTACACAGGAAGCAAGACCAGCGTCTTCACAGATGCCGGGTATCGGAATCAACCGTCCGAGACAGCCGGAAAGTACCGTTAAGCCGGTAGAGATCAATATCCCGGATTTCCTTAAGAATTCCAAGAGATAATTCTTTTGTCGAAACCGGACTATAAATTTTGAATTACAACCTCCTGTTTTTGCCAAATTATTAAGGAATGTTTCCTTATAATGGCAGGGACAGGAGGTGATTTTTATCTATGTATTCTATATGGATTTGTTCGTGGAACAAAACTTTCTGATGAATCTCATCGTATTATCCCTTACACAGTTATTTTGTAATTGTTATGCACCAAAGCGTTATGCGTGGCGGATTCTTGCAGCTGCGCTTGGAGCGGCAGGCGGAACGATTGTGCTCGTGTTTACATTCTTTACGCTCTATGTCGTGTCGATGGCGCTGTTTTTCGTACCGCTTATGGTATGGATCGCGTTCGGACGACAATGTTTACGTCCATTCCTGCGGTGTATATTGAGCAGCTGGCTGTCCATTGTGATTGTCAACGGTGTCGTGTCTGTCGGTTATCAATGGACTGGGACCTCGACCATCACATGGTATCTGGCGATTCTTGCATTCCTTACGGCACAGCTTCTGGTGCGGACATGGATTGCAAACATCCGGCGTCAGGAGCAGACAATGCAGGTATATCTGTCGCATCGGGGAGTCCATATTTCCTGTGTCGGGCTCTATGATTCGGGGAATCGGCTGCAGATGCCGGATTCCGGTGAACCGGTACATATTATCAGTGACGGTCTGCTTCGGGAACTCGGGATGGAGCAGGACGAAAGGTGGTTGATACCGTATTGTACTTTGGGGACAGAGCAGGGGCTGATCGGCGTGGTGAGGGTCGAGGAGATGAAGATCACCTCCGCAGGAAAATTGGTCTGTTATGAGCAGGTATGGCTTGGAAGTGCAGACGAAAGCCTGTTGAAGAACCGGAGTTATCAGATGATTTTAAACGCGGCAGTGTGTGGGCAGTAGAGACCGGCTGCCGAAGCAGGATACCAAGGAAAGATGAAAAAAGAATAAGCAGACAGAAAGGATTGCGGGAAATGTTGGATTTATTAAGAATGATACGACAGAAGATGGAGCGGATACGTCTGCTTTGGATGGAGGACGAGGTGTTTTATATCGGGGGCTCCGATGTGCTTCCGCCGCCGCTCGAGGGGGATATGGAGAGCCAGTGTCTGACTGCACTTGTGCAAACGGAATTGGAGGATCAGGATTTTTCAAGAGAGGATGCAAGGCGGATGTTGATCGAACATAATCTGCGTCTTGTTGTGTACCTGGCTAAGAAATTTGAAAATACAGGGATTTGTGTGGAGGATCTGATATCAATCGGAACGATCGGGCTGATCAAGGGTATCAATACCTTTAATCCGGAGAAGAAGATCAAGCTTGCAACCTATGCTTCGCGGTGTATTGAAAATGAGATCCTGATGTATCTGCGACGCAACAACAAGGTAAAGCTTGAGGTGTCGATCGACGAACCGCTCAATGTAGACTGGGACGGAAATGAATTGCTGCTGTCTGATATACTGGGAACAGATGAGGATATCATCTACCGGGATATGGAGAATGAGGCGGAGATCCGGCTGCTGCGGGATGCACTGGAGAGCCTGTCGGCGCGGGAGAAGCAGATCATCTGTCTCAGGTATGGAATCGGGACAAAGGACGGCATCGAGATGACACAGAAGGAGGTTGCGGATCTCCTGGGAATCTCACAATCCTACATATCACGCCTGGAGAAAAAAATCATGATAAGGCTAAAGAAAGAAATACAGAAAAACTAGTGGCACATAGCAAGAAATGTGCTATAATGAACATAAATTATAAAAGAAGTGAGAAGTATTTGTGCAACTTTGACAAGGAAGCGGGGGACAAATCATGAAGATAGAATTCTTAGGCGCTGACC
>CAVHWG010000170.1:0-5289 GCA_963639645.1 Firmicutes bacterium TM09-10
TACTGCACCATGGCGATCCCGTTTGTCAGGCAGACAAGCACCGACAGTAAAAAAGTCACGGTCTGTGGAATCCATAACATACAAAGACCGCTGATCACATTCGTGAAAAACAACTCCGTTCTCGTGACCGGAAGCGCATGGATCATATTCGCGCTTTTTGCGGAAAACAGATAGCTGAACAATGCCATACCGGTGACGGTTACCATAATCGCAATCACCCATATCTCCAGATTCAGAGAAAGGCTGTTGGACATTACGACCAGTTTTTGCTCCTCCGTAACCTTGGTCATCTGATGCAGCCCCGACCACAGTCCTCCGCCGAGTTTGGTGATCCCGTAAATCAGGTAGCACACCCAGATTGGCCAGTACAGCATCATATTCTTTTTAAAAATTGCTTTATTAAAAAAGGATGTCTTTGACTTCATAGTCTAAACCTCCCATCTCATAGACGAAAATTTCTTCGAGCGTCAGAGGCAGGATGTCGACGATTGCCAGATTGTCCCCCTCGGTGCGGATAGTCTCCGCAGCCTCCTTCGGATTGCCGCGCACGATCATCGTATAAACTCTTCCGATATTGGACATATGAAGCACTTCAAACTGCTCCGGAAGCTTCGGCATGCCGGACTGGCATGCAACCTGAATCTTGGAGATGTTCCCCTGCAGTTCACTCAAGGAACGCTCAATGATGACTTTGCCCTGATTCATGATACCGACATGGTCGCACACATCCTCAAGCTCACGCAGATTGTGCGATGAGACAAGGACCGTCATCCCGTGCTCCTGCACCTCCGACATCAGAATACTCCAGATCTGTCTTCTCATAACCGGATCAAGGCCGTCCACCGGCTCGTCCAAGATCATAAGCTTCGGTCTGCAGCAGATCGTCAGCCAGAAAGCCACCTGCTTTTGCATTCCCTTGGACAGGCGGCGGATATTCCGTTTGATATCGATCGCCGGGAAGAATTCCTGCATCCGGTAGAACATCTTCTCATCAAACGACGGATAAATGCCACGGTAATAACGCATCATCTCAAGCGCATCCGCCTGCAGAAAATAGAACAGTTCATCCGGTATGTACGCGATCATTTCTTTTATTTTACGATTCTCATAGACCGGTTCCCCGGCAATATAAATCTCGCCCGCATCCTGACGATATACCCCGGTCAGATGACGGATCAGTGTCGATTTGCCGGCACCGTTCGGACCAACAAGTCCGTAGATATCGCCTGTTCCGACACGCATATCAACGCCTTTTAACGCGCGAAAATTTCCAAAATCTTTTATCAGATGATTAACCTCTATCAACGTTTCAATCTCCTTTTGTCAAATCCGTAACACGTCTGGTCAGCTCCCCCGCTGAGACAGACAGATCCGACAGTTCCACGACAAGCTGATCAAATTTGCGCATCAGTTCGTTTCTTCGCTGACTCTCCACACATTCCTGTGCCGCAACATAAGTCCCCTCGCCCGGAATCGAATACAGATACCCCTCTTCCTCCAACTCCCGATACACCTGCTCGAGGGTACGCGGATTGATGGCAAGCTTTGAGGCCAGTTGTCGGACAGGTGGCAGTTGCTCGCCGGTACGATATGCTTTTGTAATTACCATCTTACGGATGCTGTCTTTGATCTGCTCCCTCAAAGGCAAGGCATCTCTGTAATTCAGCTGTAACACGCCTGTTCCTCCTGTATCATGATCCGCTCATCCTGCCAAACGCTATACGTTTCGATTGAACGACCTAAGTGTAACATACATTCTGAAACAGTAATTTAACAACTATGAAATATTTTCTTATGATTTTCTTAATATCACTTACAATATGCAACAATTAGGCGAAGTGTGTTGCAGACACCGTCCTTGTGGCTTCTCTCGTAGCCGTGGGACGCATACACACCGGACCCGATCAGACCGTGGCGCACATCGTATCCTGCCTCGAGTGCCACATCCACATCCGAACCGTAATGCGGATACACATCCACGGCAAAGTCGATCTCATTTTCCTTTGCCGCCTGAATCAGACCTTTGACCACATCATAATGGTATGGTCCGCACGAATCCTTCGCACAGATCGATACCTGATGTTCCATGCAGCTCAAGCCATCGCCGACGCAGCCCATATCCACGGAAATGATCTCCTTGACGCCGTCCGGGATCGAAGCGGCTCCACCGTGTCCGACTTCCTCAAACACGGTAATGTAATGATACTGACGATTCTTTAATGTGATCTTCTCATCCTTCAAATACTTCGCATAGCCGAGCAGGATGCCGACACTGAGCTTATCATCAAGAAAACGGCTCTTGATATATCCTGTCTTTGTGATCACGGTTCGCGGATCAAAGCAGACGATGTCACCGGTCATGATACCGAGCTTCTCGGTGTCCTCCTTCGACTTTACATCCTCGTCAAGCACGACTTCCATACCTTCGTAGGCCCGCTTCGTGTCGTTGTAATCGCCGTTGACATGGATGCTCGCATTGTCAAGCTGGAAGGTTCCCTCAAATGTGCCGTCAAACTTTGTGATAATACGGCAGTTCTCCGCCTCCGCATTGTTCGGATTCATACCGCCGAGCGGTGTCACACGAAGATTTCCGTTCGACTTGACCTCCGCAACCATCGCACCGAGGGTATCGGTGTGCGCTGCAAGCACAAGACCATTGTCTTTATCCTCACCGCCGATCTCCACAAGCACGCCGCCTTTGACAGTCATCTCAGGTTCATAACCGAGTTTTTTGTACTCTTCCATCACAAACAAAGCCGCATCCTTTGTGTAGCCGGTCGGGCTGTCGATCGCCAGCAGCTTCGTCGTCACATCCATAATATAATCCACATATTGATCCATATTCTTATTCTTCATTTATATCATCCTCTTTCTTTTTTATTTTCTGTCACTCTCCCGAATCATCAGAAACGCTCCGAGATTTCCTCGTTTTCCCTTGCTTGCCCTGTGTGAAAAAAGCAGCCGCTCATTGCAGCACGTACAGATATTCGTGACCGCAAGATGTTCCCATTTCACACCAGCATCCAGCATTACGATCTCATTTGCTTTCCACAGATCCAGCTGATATTTTCCGTTCCCTTTATCGATCAGAATCTCCTCTTCGTGCCCCGCAAACGCTTCCGTAAACGCATCCGCCACGTCCTCACTGACCTCGTAGCAGTCCTGACAGATGGACGGTCCGCTCGCCGCATACACATCCTCCGGATCCGTACCAAACTCCGCTTTCATCTTATCCAGCGTTGCCTGCCCCATCCGGGCTGCCGTACCGCGCCAGCCCGAGTGGCTGAGCCCGATCGCCTTGTGCACAGGATCCACAAAATAAAGCGGCACACAGTCCGCATAAAAAGTCGCCAGGATCAGCCCCGGCTCATCTGTCACAAGTCCGTCCACATCCGTGTACGGGCGTTCCTTCGTGACACCGTATCCTCCACACGAACGGTCCACACGGCGCACATTCGTCGTGTGTGTCTGATCCGAACACACGATATCCGTCACATCTTTTCCGAACGCTGCAGCGATCCTTCGGTAATTTTCCTTTACCGCATCCGGATCATCGCCCCTCGTAAAGCTGAGATTCAGACTCTCAAAGACGCCCTCGCTGACACCGCCCTCACGCGTTGTGAATGCGTTCTCCACAATTCCTGTCTCATCCAGAAGCGGAAAACGCAATAGCGGAAGCTTCTGTTCTGCGCCGCAATCAAATTCCTGCAGCGAAAGAATCCGCTCATCATTTTTTGTATGAAATTCACTGTATTTCATTCTATTCTCCAAAAGCGTTGCGCAGCAACGTTATTTCCTTTCCTTCAATCGCCACCACATCAAAACGGCACGGCGTATCCATCGTCATGCCATTCTTCATCAGATAGTATTTTGCCACCCGGATGATCTGGCTCTGTTTGCGGCTCCCCACCGCATCCAGCGGCGACCCGCAGGTGCTCCCGGCGCGATACTTTACTTCCACGAAGCACAGATATTCTTCCTCCCGCGTGATCAGATCGATCTCACCGCTTCGGCAGCGGAAGTTGCGCTCCAAGATTTCGTAGCCCTGTTTCTGCAAAAACTCACCCGCCACTTTTTCGTAATCGGCCCCCAATTGTCTTTTGTTCATTCCGCTTCCTGTCTGTCTTGTTCTCAAATCTTCCCCATTATTTTGTTTCTTCTGCCCGCACATGATCCGTGGCATTCACGCACTTATCGTGCATTGTCCAGCTTGGCCTTCATGCGATCCATATCGTCCACAAACACAAGAATCTCCGCAACAACCTCATACAGCTCCGGCGGGATCATATCCCCGATCTGCAGCTTGGAGAGTGTGGCGGCAAGCTTATTGTCTTTATACGTCGGAACCTTGTTCTCCTTCGCCGTCTCGATGATCTTCTCGGCAAGTTTGCCTTTGCCGGTTGCAAGGATCTTCGGCGCCGCCTCCCCCGGCTCATAGGCGATGGCTACCGCGGTCTTATCCTCTTCTTTTTTGTCTGTATTCGGTTTTCCAAACTGAAATGGTTTAAAATCCGCCATATTTCACCCCTACGCTCTCATATCAAACGAATAACGATGCAGCTGCCCCGCAGACGGCTGATCCTTCTTTAAGAAATCTTCCACGAAGTTCACATGCTTCGCCTCATTCTCCACCATGACACTGCACTGATAGCCCTTCTTTGCGAGTTTTTCCTCCAGAATCGGAATGTTCGCCATCAGAAGATCATACGCGCCGTCATTGTCAAGATAGAACTTCGTACTCACCTTGTGATTCAGCATCTTGACCGACACATCCGTCGCGCCAAGATGATCCATGTCCAGATGAAGGAAGGCAGTCAGCTCCTTGTCGCCCTCCGCCAAAGCCTTCTTATTCGTATACACATAAAGCTGTCCGCTCGCGTTCTGTCCGGACATCTTGAGCGGAATCTGTACATAAGTATATGCCTGATTCACCTGATTCATAAACTCAATATTGCTGTGCACATCCGACGCAAGCTGCGCGACATTCGAACTCTCCTGCCCGGATGCCTTCATTGCCTCGATCAGCCTCTCCAACTGGCCTTCCATCTTCTCATAAAGCTTTCCGATCTTGTCCGGCTCCTTTAGATCCTCCGGTGTCAGCATCCACTGCTGCTCCATCGTATCTTTTACCAGCGTCTTAAATTCATCCGACGCAAAAAGCCTGCCAAGCGACTCCCGCTCCATCGGAAGCGGATCCTTTAAAATCTGCTGCAGATCCTTAAGTACTTCCACCACACCACCGTCCTTCGTGTACGATGTCGAATCCGTTCCGAGCACCTTGCCGAGCAG
>CAVHWG010000170.1:5299-9038 GCA_963639645.1 Firmicutes bacterium TM09-10
CAGTTCATTCAGATTGGTCTGTTGCTGCTCACTCAACACGGCGCCGAGCGTGTGCGGTGTCTGATTTGCCACCGGAAGATCTTCCACCTGCGGCTGCATATTCTCAATCGGCTGCCCGTTCTCATCCACAAGCACCTGCGCGCCATTCTCCCCGGTTACCGCAGCATGCGTCTGTGCCTGCGCCTCGGAGACGTCCCCGGACAGCTCCTGGCTTACCTTCTGATCCGACAATGCCACATCTTCCTGTAACGCAGCGTTCATGCCCTCCGATACTGCCTGCTCCGGAATATCCGGCAGATTCTCCGAGAGGATCGACAAGATTTTTTCGCCCATCGAGCGCATCTGATCCACCGGAAGATCCTCCCCCTGCAAGCTTTCCGGCAGAGCATCGATAAACTGCTCCATCTGATCCGTAATCGCCTGCTTGTCATCTAAATAATTTTCAAACTGTGATGCATTTTCCACGGTGATCGGAATACCGAGCTTCTTGAGCTGTACGAGTGTCTGCACATCGATATCCGGATTTGCGCTCACAATACGTGCCATCTGCTGCAGGCTGTTGCGGTCGATCGGCATCTGTTCCTGCATCATCCGGTTGACCATCGACAGATGATCGGAATCCACCGCAAGTCCCGCCACGTTGAGAGCCGTCATCAGCGTGTAATTCACCCCGTTGCCGTCCACGACAAACGGACGGATTGCGATCTGCGTTCCGTCATTCGACTTCACCTGAAAGAACATGGACTGCCCCACAGAAAGCGCCACTTTGCCCTCCATGCGCGCGGAAACCTGCTGTCCGTTCGACAGTGCAAGCGTGACCCTTCCGTTCTTCATGGAACTGATCGTGCCCTCGAAGATATTGCCTTTCGTCAGGGACCGGAGCGAGGAGACCAGATTCTCCACGCCCTTGGTTCCCGTCAGCTTCTCCGTTCCGGATGTCGTCGTCTGATTATATTGTCCCACCAAATCTGATATATGCATACACTGCTCCTTATCTTACTGTAAAATGCCTTTGATAAATGAAGCTCTGTGGATCGGTGTCGGCCCCAGTTCTTTGAGTGCTTTTATGTGTTCCTGCGATCCGTAACCTTTGTTTTTGGCAAAACCATATCCCGGATAGATCGCATCGTACGTCTCCATCAGACGGTCCCTCGTCACTTTCGCGATGATGGATGCCGCACCGATGGATATGCTTTTCGCATCGCCCTTGATGATTGGCACCTGCCTGATGTCAACGAGAGGGATCGTAACCGCATCGTTAAGAAGCAGCGTCGGCTGTGGATCCAGTTGTCCGATTGCCTGCCGCATCGCCTCGTATGTTGCCTGTAGGATGTTGATCTCATCGATGCGCTCCGGCCCGATCATTCCGATTCCGGTTGCCACGGCGCGCTCCAGGATCACATCATACAACTCCTCGCGTTTTGCCGCAGAAAGCTGCTTCGAGTCGTTGATATACAGGATGTCGCAGTTCTTCGGCAGAATGACCGCCCCTGCAACGACCGGTCCGGCGAGCGGTCCCCGTCCGACCTCATCAATTCCACAGATATATGTATAGTTATCGTATTCTTTTTCGAATTTCTTTAATTTTTCCGTGCGCGCGATCTCATCCAGTAATTTCTGATAACGCTTCTGTGCTGTCTGCACAAGTTTCTGTACGCCCGCACGCTCATCTGTCTTGTATTCTTCAACAAAAGCCGGAAGATATTTTACATCCGTCTCTTCCAGCTTCTGCTTGATTTCTCCGATTTTCCCAGCCATAACTCTCCTTTATGGGCGCTCCAGTGTAATTCGCCCGAGGCAGCCGCTTCGGAATTCATCGATCAAAAGCGTTGCCGCCTTGCTGTAATCCAGCTCGCCACCCTTGCTGATGCACTTGCGGTTCTCTGCGATCTGACATAAGATGTCCGGCTCCTTCGCCGCCTCATCCACATCGTAGCGCTCCTTTAAGAGTCCCGCATAGGATTCCTTTAAGAACTTGATCAGCTCGATCGCAAGCTCGTCAATATTTAAGATCTCATCCTTGATCGACCCGATCAACGCGAGACGCAGTCCCACATTCTGATCCTCGAACTTCGGCCACAGGATTCCCGGCGTATCAAGAAGTTCCACGTTCTTGTTCAGGCGGATCCACTGCTTGCCTTTTGTCACGCCCGGCTTGTTTCCGGTCTTGGCGCACGCCTTGCCCGCATACGAATTAATAAATGTGGATTTGCCGACATTCGGAATACCGACAACCATCGCACGCACCGGACGATTCTTGATGCCACGCTTTCTGTCGCGCTCAATTTTCTCCTTACATGCCTCCATGATAATATCGGTGATTGATTTCATTCCCGCCTTACTTCTCGCATCCAGGCTCACCACATAATATCCCTTATCCTTGAAAAAGCGGCTCCACGCCTCTGTCGCACGCGGGTCCGCCAGATCCGACTTGTTCATCAGGATCAGCCGGTACTTATTCTTTCCCAACTCGTCAATGTCCGGATTGCGGCTGCTGAGCGGAATGCGCGCATCCACCAGCTCCACGACCAGATCTATAAGTTTAATATCTTGCTGCATCTGACGCTTTGCTTTCGTCATATGTCCCGGATACCACTGAAAATTCATATGTTTACCTTCCTTTATTTCTTAATGTAAAAAGCCCATGTTTCCAAACGATTTGAAATGGAACCATGCCTTGCCGACAATGTATTCCTTCTTCACATTACCGATATTCGCAAGACGGCTGTCCTCACTGTTGTTACGATTATCGCCGAGCACAAAATACTCATCCGTGCCAAGCTTGATCTCATCCGCAGCCACACCCGCATCATCGATGGATGCCACGGAAGTCTTCTCATCGTACATCTCTCCGTTCACAT
The DNA here is from genome assembly GCA_963639645.1 of Firmicutes bacterium TM09-10. GTDB lineage: Bacteria > Bacillota > Clostridia > Lachnospirales > Lachnospiraceae > Roseburia. The sequence continues at coordinate 8,161 of CAVHWG010000170.1, forward strand.
AGACCGCTCCGTCATGGATCCACACGGTATCCCCCGGGCCTGCGATCACGCGGCGCACATAATAATGCGACTTCTGGTTACCGTTCGGCAGAAAGACCACGATATCCCCCTGCTTCGGGCTCGACACATTATATACAAAACGATTCACCAGAATCTGTTCATCATTATCAAGCGTATCTTTCATCGCCGTACCGACCACACTCGTCCGCATTCCAAAGAACGTCACAAGCGTGTACGCGATCAATACCACGACCGCACACTCGATCACCCACGATAAGATTTCCTTAAAAAGCGGCATATTAAATTTCTTGCGCCGCTTACTAAAATTCAGTCCACTTCGTCTTCTCACAATTTTCTCCTTGGCAATTCTGTCATGATCTATCGATACAATGATAGCTTATGCTTCTTCCGATTTCAAGTTTTATCACAGAAAGCCAGCCTTTTCCTTATCATTATTTCAAAAAAAGAGCTGGTACATAACATGTACCAGCTCTTGAAGCAAAATGATTATTTTACCAGTTCTTTAACCTTGGCAGCCTTACCAACACGATCTCTTAAGTAGTACAGTTTCGCACGACGAACTTTACCCTTACGAACGATCTCAACCTTCTCTACATTCGGAGAATGAAGTGGCCAGGTCTTCTCTACACCAACACCGTTAGAAAGCTTTCTTACAGTGAAAGTAGCACGGTTGCTTCCGCCCTGCTTCTTAATAACAGTTCCTTCAAATACCTGGATACGCTCTCTGTTACCCTCTTTGATCTTACCGAATACCTTAACAGTATCTCCTACGGAAAACTGTGGTGCATCAGCCTTTAACTGCTCTGCCTCAATGTTCTTGATAATTTCACTTGCGTTCATTTTGTGACCTCCTAATT
>CAVHWG010000171.1:0-9417 GCA_963639645.1 Firmicutes bacterium TM09-10
ATCACTTCTCTTACTAATTCACATCCGTTTTTTCCGGCGATGTAAGTTGGGTTTCCGTTTTGAAATTGAGTAGATACGGAGGATATCGTGAAAAGTTCGAAATATTCATCGATATCCATATCGCATGTATTGACAGCAAAATCAAGCATATCTCCAAGAATGCGTTGGGCATATGGAACATAATCAGACAGATAAGCGCGCATCTCCATTTTTAATTTCCTCCCTCATAATATCCAGCATAAACAGATCATTTACATTCGCAGTCACTTTTTTGCTTTTGCGGTATTCTTTGCGGGCTTCACGCTCGCGTTCACTTTTCTTGACTATACTTGTGCCAAAGCAATTGCATATTTTTCCATAGTCAGGACGGACAGCATTTGGCGAGCCGTCTGTATCATATATACTATTTTAGCATTTCAAATTATCCCGGAAAATCTTGCTTTTATTTTCAACTATATTTTAATTTAAGCAGGATTTGTACGGATAAGGGACTCGTTTTCATACAGATTCTGTGACTTACACAAGGAGGAATCTGTATGGCAAACAAAGAGTACAAAAGTGATGTGTTCAGCATGCTTCTTCAGGACAAGAATCGTGCGTTGGAAGTGTATAATGCAATCAATGGAACGGACTATAATGATCCGGAACTGGTTGAGATGACAACTTTGGACGATAAAAGTTTTTCGCTTACGGTAAGGAATGATGCTTCCTTCATTCTTGATGCGAATCTGAGTCTTTATGAGCATCAGTCAACTTATTGCCCGAACATGCCGTTGAGAGATCTGCTTTATTTTGCAAGTATTATTCAGAAACGGATCAAGGCACAGAAGCGTGATATTTATGGTGGAAAAATTTTGAAGATTCCGGTTCCGCACTTTGTCGTGTTTTATAATGGCAAGGAGGAGGCTCCGGAGCAGTATGATTTGCGGCTTTCGGATGCGTTTGAGCAGGCGATCGATCACTGTATAGAAGAAGGTGTGCTCAGGGATTTTCTGGATGAGCACCGGGAGGAGGTAATGCATGTGATGACATTAGATTATACGTTTGAACGAAGATTGGAAATGCAGCAATAACGCCAAAGGAGTGTGGATATTCTATCCATACTCCTTTTTCTGTGCGTGTCGCATCCGGTTTTTCCGGCAATGTAAGTTGGATTTTTATTTTGAAATTGATATCTCTACAGCGATACTTTTTCAAGCCAAAAATTATTTGGAAAATTTTGCAACATTCTCACTTTCTCATCTGTATAGTAAGTGAAACACAAAATGAGAAAAGTGAGGTAATGAAAAATGTTAAAAAGCAAAATGACAAAAATGATGATGGTACTGGCTATGGCGGGGACGCTGGTAAGCGGTCCGGTAAGCACCTATGCGGCAGCAGTATCGAATGTGCCGGCGGTATGTGCAGAAGTTGCCACGGTGAAGAAGGCTTCAAGCAAACTGACCGCAAAGAAGGGCCTTGCCAGGATGAAGGAAAAACTTGGTAAAAGCTATCTATGTGATAAAAAGATGAGCAAGGCGGATGCCATCTCGTATTTTGGGCTGAATAAGAAGAAGGTGACACAGGCAGTATATGAGGTAAACGCAAACGGAAGTTTGAAGATGGATGTAGCCGTCGTTCTGAAAGTGAAGAAAGGATATGCCGAGACTGCGAGAAAACAGTTACAGAAAAGTCTGAATCAGACCGTTTCCTACTCAAAGATGTATGATATGGATTCCTACCGCGTGCATCAGGCGCGCATCTATGTGAAAGGTAATTATGTGGCAATGTTCATCGGCGGAACGGAGCCGGATTACAAGTTAAGTGCACAGAAGCAGGCGGCACATGCCAAGTCGGAAGCGCAGAAATTTGATAAGGCATGGAAGGAAGTGTTCGGCGGATCTGCGAAAAACTATGCGGAGGTAAATTAGTATGGTTTTTTCGAGCATGACATTTTTGATGGCATTCCTTCCAGTTTGTCTGATCCTGTATTATCTGACCCCGAACAAAGGCAGAAATCTGGTGCTTTTTCTATGCAGTCTGTTTTTCTATGCGTGGGGAGAGCCGGTCTATGTCGTTTTGATGCTGTTTTCGACGGCACTGGATTATACATGCGGTCTCATGATCGAAAAATACCGTGGGAAGAGTCTTTCGAGGCTCTTCCTTTTCTTATCGGTCACCGTGAACCTCGGAATGCTTGCAACTTTTAAATATAGCAGCATGTTTGCCAAAGCGATCAATCATATCCCGCATGTAAATGTTCCGGTTCTGCATCTTGCGCTGCCGATCGGAATCTCTTTCTACACATTTCAGACGATGAGTTACAGCATCGACGTGTATCGGAATGAGGTGAAGGCGCAGCATAACATCATCGATTTTGGAGCATTTGTAACGCTGTTTCCGCAGCTGATCGCGGGACCGATCGTGCGCTATGCAAGTATTGCGGATGAGTTAAAAAGCCGTACCCACTCATGGGATATGTTCGGTGCCGGCGTAAGGCGGTTTGTGATCGGACTGGCGAAGAAGGTGCTATTGGCAAATAATATCGGTCTGCTGTGGGAACAGGTGTCGGCACAAAATAATATGTCAACGATGTCTGCGTGGCTTGGTGTGATCGCATATGGTTTTCAGATCTATTTTGATTTCAGCGGATATTCGGATATGGCGATCGGGCTTGGAAGCATGTTCGGGTTCCATTTTCCGGAGAATTTTGATCATCCGTTTGAGGCAGTCAGCATTACGGATTTCTGGAGAAGATGGCACATGACGCTCGGAACGTGGTTTCGGGATTATGTCTATATTCCGCTCGGCGGCAATCGAAAGGGAATGGTAAGACAACTCCTCAATATCGCGATCGTGTGGTTTCTGACCGGATTGTGGCACGGTGCATCATGGAATTTCGTGCTGTGGGGACTGTATTTCGGAGCACTGCTTCTGCTGGAAAAACTCTTTTTGCTTCGTGTGTTGAAGCGATTGCCGAAACTATTGCAGCATCTGTATACCTGGGTGGCGGTGGCATTCAGCTGGACACTTTTTGCGTGCACGAAGGCGGGAGAGACGAAACATTTTATAAAAGCGATGTTCGGGATCAGTACGGCTTTGTGGGACCGGGCGGCAATGTATCAGATGAGCAATTATGCGCTTCTGCTTCTGGTATGCCTGATCGCATCGCTGTCCGTCGGAGGCAGGCTGGTAAAAGGCGTGCAGAAACGATGCGGGCAGAAGATGCTTGTTGTTGCCGATATGATCGGGGTTGTCTGCGGCATGGCTTTGGCGCTGATCTTTCTGGTCAGCGGTTCGTATAACCCATTTTTGTATTTTCGATTTTAAGGAGAGATTATGAGAAATAAACTATCATCAGTCTTTTTTCTTCTGATTCTTTTTTCGGTCACGATCACATCACTTGCGGTGCCGGATCGCGTGTATTCGGAGCTGGAAAAGCGCAATCTGACACAGTGGAAAGACATCACAGGGGACGATTTTTCCATCCGCACATTGAGTGATGATCTGGAGAAATATCTGGCGGATCAGATGCCGGGCAGAGACCGCATGGTGACGGCAAAGACGCTTGTGGATATCACGATCGGACAAAAGCAGATCAACGGCGTGTACATCGGAAAAGATCACTATCTGCTCGATGTGTTCGATTCGTATGATCAGAAAGAGTTCGAAAAGAATCTCAAGAAATTAAAGAAGCTTCAGAAGAAGTTGAATAAGAAGAACATTGCCAATCAGGTCATCCTTGTTCCGTCAGCGGAGGAGATACTGGATACAAAGCTCCCGGATTACGCACAGAACGGACTGCAGGAAGGTCTGCTGGATGAGGCACAGAAGAAGCTTGAGAACGTGGTTGATATTCGGGAGGCCTTGAAAGAACATAAAGGTGAATATATTTATTACCGCACGGATCATCACTGGACGAGTCTTGGCGCCTATTACGCTTATGTGCAGTGGAAAAAGTCGCTGGGGCAGGAAGCAGCGCCAATTTACGATTGGAAGAGGGAAGTGCTCTGCCGGGATTTTCAGGGAACGACATGGAACAAAGTAGGGATTCCGGGAAAGGTATATAAGGATACGATTACGGCTTTTTACCATAAGAAAAACCGTGAAGTGGTGTACAATGACGGTGCGTACGTCAACAACTGTATTTATGAGAAATCATATCTGGAAGGCAAGGACAAATACGGCGTTTTCTTTAATTCCAATCAGATCATAACGAAGATCGAGGGCGGTGCGAAATCCGGGAAACTGTTGATCGTGAAGGATTCGTATGCAAATACCTTTGCGCAGTTTGCGATTGATGATTATGCCGAGGTGCAGATGATCGATATGCGTTTTTACAGGGGTGATCTGTATTCTTATGTTAAGGATAATGACTTTACGGATGTGCTGTTTCTGTACGGATGCTCCGGTTTTGCGACGGAAGAAAAAAGGTTTTAATGCACTGCTTGAAGTTCATGAGGAAGATGACTTGACCGTTTTTGCTTAAGGGTGTAAACTATAAAAGTTGATGGTTACCGTAAGGAATCAATCGGCAAATACAATTACATTTTGCATGGACGAATGTTCGCATGTAAAAGAGGGACGGACTTGAAGAGAAGCCGTCACCTGGAATAGGAGGAAAAATGCGTAACACTAAGACAGCGGAGCTGGTTCTGACAGCTCTATTTGCAGCAATCATCATCATTATGGCTTTTACCCCGCTTGGGTACATACCACTCGTGGTGATCAATGCAACCATTATTCACATCCCGGTTATCCTGGGAGCACTGTTCTGCGGACCGAAGAAGGGCGGGTTCCTTGGATTCATCTTTGGACTCACCAGTTTTATCAAGAATACGGTAATGCCGTCATCCTTGTCAGCATTTGTTTTTTCACCGGTACTTGCAGCAAGCATGGTTGGAACAAGCGGAATTTTCAAGAGTGCATTCATCTGTTTTGTACCGAGAATTCTTGTCGGAATCCTGCCTTATTATGTTTATCTTGGAGTAAAGAAAGCTGTGACATCAGAGAATAAGAAAGTCTGGTCAACGGTACTTAACGTGCTGATCGGCCTGTTCCTTCTGGTCGGATGCCGCGCTTTTATCAATAAAGTATTTGATGCCAATCCGCTTTCAACAGGAGTGGTATGGGTGATCAGTGTGATCGTCGGCGTCGTTGTATTTGCGGCTTTGGAAGTGTTTACACTTAAGAAAAGCGGCAGTGTATCCGCATTCATCTATGCGGGTGTGGTCGGCGCTATGACCAACACGATCCTGGTTATGGGTGGAATCTTTGTATTGTACAAAGACGCTTATGCGGATGCACTCAGCATCGATCCTGGTGCCGTACTCGGTGTGATCGGTGGAGTCATCAGTTTTAACGGCGTGATCGAGGCGATCGTTGCAGCGATCATCGTTGCGGCACTTGGTGTTGCTTTGAGCAAGATCAAGCCGATTCAGAAGTAATTTATCATCTGTTTTTTGATAGAAATTCGTAGGAGGAATGGATATGCTGAGGGGAAAATGCGTTGTTCTTGGCGTGACGGGCAGTATTGCAGCGTATAAGATTGCCAATCTGGCAAGCGCTCTGGTCAAGCTGCATGCGGACGTCAATGTTATCATGACAAAGAATGCAACCAATTTTATCAATCCGATCACGTTTGAGACGCTGACAGGCAACAAATGCCTTGTGGATACATTTGATCGCAATTTTCAGTTCAATGTAGAACATGTGGCGCTGGCAAAACGTGCAGATATTTTTCTGGTCGCACCGGCTTCCGCCAATGTGATCGGCAAGATCGCAGGCGGTATCGCGGATGATATGCTGACCACGACCATTATGGCGTGCAAGGCACCGAAGCTGATCTCACCTGCTATGAACACGAACATGTTTGAGAATCCGATCGTGCAGGATAACCTGAAGAAACTCGAAAGCTACGGTTACGAGGTGATTCAGCCGGCGAGCGGATATCTCGCTTGCGGTGATACCGGATCGGGCAAGATGCCGGAACCGGAAACACTGCTTGCCTATATTCTGCGAACGATTGCCTGTGAGAAGGATATGGTGGGCAAAAAGGTGTTGGTGACTGCGGGACCAACCCAGGAGCCTGTCGATCCGGTACGTTTCATAACGAACCATTCTACGGGTAAGATGGGCTATGCCATCGCAGAGAACTGCATGCGACGGGGCGCAGAGGTTACTCTGGTCTCCGGACCGGTACAGATCGCGCCTCCGTTGTGTGTCAGAGTGATTCCCGTAGTTACGGCAGCCGATATGGCATCTGCCGTCAAGGAATGTTACCGGGAGCAGGATATTATCATAAAGACGGCCGCTGTGGCGGATTATCGTCCGGCGCATCCGGCGGATGAGAAAGTCAAGAAGAAAGACGATACATCGGTGATGGAGCTCGAGCGCACCGAGGACGTTCTGGCATATCTTGGCGCACATCGAAGAGACGGGCAGTTTATCTGCGGTTTCTCGATGGAGACCGAGAACATGCTTGAGAACTCCCGCGCAAAGCTCGCCAGGAAGAATGTTGACATGATCGTTGCCAACAATCTGAAAGTGGCGGGTGCAGGCTTCGGAACCGACACGAATGTCGTGACGATCATCACGAAGGACGACAGCAAGCAGCTCGAATTGATGAGCAAGGCTGAGGTTGCCGCATCGATCGTTACAGAAATTCTTGAAAAAATGAAATAAAACAGACAAGTTGAACGAAATGAGAACCGGTTCATACATCTTACATGTAGAACGATTCTCTTTTTTCTTGCAAAAAAGCGCAAATGTGCGTAGTATAGTATACAAGTTGAGTACAAGTAGACATGTGTGAGTACAAGTGAGGGAACTTATGGCTGCAAACGAGGGAAAACAATTAAAATATTTTCAGTTGATGGAAGATCTGAAGGAGAAAATTCTATCGGGTGAGATTCAGGCGGGGGACAAGCTGCCTTCCGAGAATGAGTTGTCCGCAGAGTATGGAATCAGCCGGCAGACGGTCCGCAAAGCGCTGCAGATTCTGCAGAATATGGGCTATATCTATGCGGAACACGGCAGAGGCACGTTCTGTTCGGAACTTGCGCGTCATACGCATACCTCAAAAAATATAGCGGTTGTGACCACGTATCTGTCGGATTACATCTTTCCGCGTGTCATTGCGGGAATCGATTCCGTGCTGACTTCGCAGGGGTACAGTATTATTCTCAAAAATACAAGAAATTCCCGCTCGATGGAAGCAAAATGCTTAGAGGAACTGCTTCAAAAAGACATTGACGGTGTCATTATCGAACCGAGTAAGAGCCAGATCTTCTGCAAACATACCAACTTGTATGATAAATTGGACGAATATAACATTCCGTATGTGTTTATCCAGGGATGTTTTGAACAGATGAAAGACAAGCCGCAGGTGTTGATCGATGACTGCAAGGGCGGATATCTGATCACAAAATATCTGATCGAGCTGGGGCACAAGCATATCGCAGGCGTTTTCAAAGCAGATGATACGCAGGGACAGAATCGCCATAAGGGATATGTGCGGGCATTGCAGGAAGCCGGAATGCCGTATGATCCGGATATGGTCGTATGGTTCTACACGGAGGATCGCAAGATCCATCCTTATGAAGGAATCCAGAATATCGCGAAAAACAAGGAACTCGATGCGGTCGTGTGCTACAACGACCAGAATGCGATGGGCGTAATCCGGGCGCTGGAAGCACTTGAGCTGAAGATTCCGGAAGATGTATCCATTACGGGGTATGATAATTTCTATATGGCAAATCAGTCGGATTTCCGTCTGACGTCGATCGCACATCCGCAGGAAAAACTCGGGGAGATGGCGGCGGAATTGCTGCTGGATCTGATCGTGAACGGGGAGAATGCCGAGAGGCAGAAGATTATGATCGAGCCGGAACTGGTGGAGGGAACTTCATGTAAGAGAAGATAGTCAAAGACACGTATTCAGCCCCACCCATACATTCGCAAAATCGTACAAGCAAGCTTGTACTTTCCCGCAACGATGTTGCTAATTTTGCTCATATATGGGGCGGTGACTTTTACAAGGAACGATTCAGGGCTCCTGCACAACATTCGCATTTCCGAACACTTCGTGTTCTTTCCCGCCTTTTCAAGGCTAAAAATGCTCATATATGTGTGCGGAGCCTTATTCGGACATATGTGCAAACCAACGTCTCTTACGTGCAAGCACGACGATTCGTTGCTTTACACATACGTCCCTGAATAGTTCCTTGTTTTCTTAAAAAAACAACTTGTAAAGACGTGCGTACAAGTTGTATTCTTAGATTAACAAGAAGGAACACAATAAAGAACACAATCAAGGTTTTTATATAGGAGGGTTAACAAATGGAATTAAAGAAATATCAGTTTTGGTTTTGCACCGGTTCACAGGATTTATACGGAGATGAGTGTCTTGCAAAGGTAGCACAGCACTCAAAGCAGATCGTTGATGAGTTAAACAAGTCTGGCAGACTTCCATACGAAGTTGTATGGAAACCAACACTTATCACAAACGAGTTGATTCGTAAGACATTCAACGAGGCAAACGCTGATGGGAACTGTGCCGGTGTCATCACATGGATGCACACATTTTCACCTGCAAAGTCTTGGATCTTAGGACTTCAGGAATATCGTAAACCACTGATGCATTTACATACACAGTTCAATGAGGAGCTTCCATATGACAGCATTGATATGGACTTCATGAACGAGAACCAGTCCGCACACGGCGACAGAGAGTACGGTCACATCGTAAGCCGTATGAGAATCGAGCGCAAGGTTGTTGTCGGACACTGGAGCGATCCGGTTGTAGTTGACAAGATCGCAAGCTGGATGCGCACCGCAGTCGGCATCATGGAGAGCAGCCACATCCGTGTAATGCGTGTCGCTGACAACATGAGAAACGTTGCCGTAACCGAGGGCGATAAGGTAGAGGCACAGATCAAGTTCGGCTGGGAAGTTGACGCTTATCCGGTAAACGAGATCGCAGAGTCCGTTGCAGCCGTATCACAGTCCGATACAAACGCTTTGGTTGATGAGTATTATGACAAGTATGACATCTTACTTGAGGGCAGAGATCCGGAAGAGTTTAAGAAACATGTAGCCGTACAGGCACAGATCGAGATCGGATTCGAGCGTTTCTTAAAAGAGAAGAATTATCAGGCAATTGTAACACACTTCGGAGATCTCGGCGCACTGCAGCAGCTTCCGGGACTTGCAATCCAGAGACTTATGGAAAAAGGCTATGGATTCGGCGCAGAGGGAGACTGGAAGGTAGCCGCTATGGTACGTCTCATGAAGGTTATGACCGCCGGAATGAAAGATGCAAAAGGAACTTCCATGCTGGAAGATTACACATACAACCTTGTAAAAGGCAAAGAGGGAATTCTTGAGGCTCATATGCTTGAGATCTGCCCATCCATCGCAGATGGCCCGATCAGCATC
>CAVHWG010000172.1:0-6788 GCA_963639645.1 Firmicutes bacterium TM09-10
ACTTTGTACTGTTTACCACCTGTTGCTATAATTGCGTACATATGGCACCTCCTATTTATCATTACTCGCCAGTTACGGTGTTTTCCTTATATAAAAAGCAAAACTTCTACCTCACTGTGCGGCATACTAGAGTATACTAGCATACTCTTTTCCTATCGTCAATACTTTTTGCCCATTTTATTGTATAATTTCGCGTAAAGATTTATATACTTTCTTGCGGGTCAGTTCTACGAGTCCAAGTTTTGTAATATCAATAAAATTCGCGGGAACGGTATCCTTTTTTAATTCCTGTCTGATACTTGCGATCAACTCATCTTTCTGCTCCTGTGACTTTAAGTTGATAAAGTCCACGATGATCATGCCGGAAATATTGCGTAATCTGAGCTGCCGTGCAATTTCTCTTGCAGCTTCAAGGTTGATGGAAAAGATCGTATCCGCTTTTCGGGACTGATTTTTGCCGCTGTTGACATCGATCACTGTCATGGTCTCAAGCGATTCGATGATAATGTTGGCACCGGAGGCAAGCCATACCTTCTGACTTAATAATTCCTCCATATTACCGCGGATATGATACAGGGTGGACAGACTGACGGCATCGTCTTTATACAGTTTTAAAAGTCCGTTCTCGCAAAGCTGCGGCAGATACCCGGCAATCTCTTCATAGAAAGCCTCACGATCCGTATCGATGCGATCGATCTGCGAGAGATCCTGTGCCTTTAACCGGGCAAGGTACCCCGGAATGTTCCGGTAAAGCAATGCGCCGGCAGTCTCGTGTACACCGGTCTGCATCAGTTTCCGATAGCTTTCCCGTACTCCGGCAATATCTTCGCGAAGTGCCTTTACATCGACCGAAGCGGCGTTTGTGCGAAAGACAAGTCCGTACCCTTCCATCTCGTGCCCTTCGCAGCATTCTTTTGCCAGAGCAAGCAGTTCCTCTGCGCGAGCGCCGGCAATCTTTTTGGATGTGCCAAGCGTTGTATTTGCAGTTGTCAGAAAACAGTAATGTCCGTGAAGTGTCAGCTTTGTGCTGACAACCGGATCCTTTGTTTTGACGGCATCCCTTGTCACTTGTACCAGGATTTCATCGCCTTCGCACAGAATCTTCGTATCAGACTGCTTTTTTGCGTAGACCGGTGCCTGCAGATCACCAAGTGGCAGATAACATTTCTGACCGTCTGCAATCCGGACAAATGCTGCCTGAATATTGGGAACGATCCGTTCGACGAACCCGACATAAACATGATCGAGTAAAGTCTGTTCTTCCGGTTCAAACAGCTGCACATCAAGCAGCTTACGTTGTTCATCTATCACCAGATAGGCGGTATATTCTTTTTTGTTGTGCTCGATCGCAGTAATCACCAAACGGTTCATTGTTATAGAATTTCCTCTCCCATCGCATCCAGCGGAATCAGTTGTTCCTGTTCATCGCGCGCATAGACCTCGCTGCGGTGGATCTGGATCGCATTTTCATTGTATGTAAGTCCGCATCGCTCATAGAGTGAGGCAAGCACAAGTTCCGGCTTGATATTGTCGACACTTCCGGTTGATACCTTAAGGAAAAATGCCGGTGATCCGTCAAGTTCCTCAACGCGAAGTTCGTATACGAGCGGCTTTAAGTCCACTTCACGCTCGCTTTTTTTCGTTTTCTTTATGATGTTAAAGCTTTCAGCCTGAACAAACTCGCGGTCGATCACATCCTGCCATTCTGAGGCGGTATAAGGAGCCGGATAGCCTTCTTTGTAAGTCAGGCGGTAATCGGCAGCCGCAACAATGGACATCGCCGTCTTGGCGCGATCTGGAAGTTTCACATAAGAGACAACTTCCACACCGTCCACCATGGTCGCATTGAGTGCAGCCACACTCTCCTTTGAGGAAAGCGTAGAATCAACTTCAATATCGAAATATTCGCCGTCACTCGTGATTCCCACACCGAGAGGCGCCGCAAACGACATGATCTGGTGCGGCGAGTAACCTTCCGAATAACGGATGTCGATGTTGGCACGGCGGACTGCTTTCTGGAAATAGCGCATCATATCAAGATGTCCGATAAACTTCATGACACCCCATTTGCGGAATTTAATTCTTATCTTCAAAGCAGACACCTCCTCCGTACTGTCTTGCACCGCATCCCGAACAGCGCATGCGGCAGTTTGGTGTAACCGTCTCGGTCAGAGCCGTCTTCCACTCACGCAACAGAAATTCACGCGTTACGCCGACATCAATGAAATCCCATGGGAAGATCTCATCGTCGCTTCGCACACGCTTGGTATAAAAATCAATTTCAATGCCGCAGGCGGCAAATGCTTCAAGCCACAGATCATAGTTGAAGAAATCCGACCACGCGTCAAAAAGACCGCCGTGGTTGTACACATATTCGATCGCGTCGGAAAGTTTGCGGTCGCCTCGCGCAAGCACACCTTCCAGCACTGTGACATCCGCCTCATGCCAGTTGTAGCGGATACTTTTATGATTGAGCTGTTCCTTCACATGGTCATTGACAATCTTCGCCCTGCCGAGATAATCACCCGGATCGAGCATCGTTGCCCATTGAAACGGCGTAAACGGTTTCGGTACAAAAAAGGAAGTACTGATCGTGATCTGGCATTTGCCGTTGCGCTTCTCCTTTGGGACGGTTTCGTAATACAAAGCGGCGATCTCGTTTGCAAGTTCAGGAATCGCGCGCATATCTTCTTCGGTCTCAGTCGGCAGCCCGAGCATAAAGTAAAGCTTTACCTTGTTCCAGCCGCCCTCAAACGCCTGCTTTGAGCCGTCTAAGATATTGTCGATGGTAAGTCCTTTATTGATGACATTACGAAGTCTTTGTGAACCGGCTTCCGGTGCAAAGGTTAAGCTGCTTTTCTTAATATCCTGTACTTTCTGCATGATATCAAGGGAAAAAGCGTCAATTCGAAGAGAAGGCAGGGAGATGTTGATCTTCTTTTTGCCACACTCGTCGATCAGGAAAGTTATCAGCTCTTCCAGCTGTGAATAATCGGAGGAACTCAAGGAACTTAAGGAAATCTCTTCGTGTCCGGTCGCGGCGATCATTTTGCGCGCGAGATCCTTGAGACGTTCCACGTCTTTCTCACGGTTCGGGCGGTAGATCATACCTGCCTGACAGAATCGGCAACCACGGATACAGCCGCGCTGAATCTCAAGTACCACACGGTCCTGTGTCGCTTTGATAAACGGTACAACCGGCTTTTCCGGGTAGACCGAACCGGTAAGATCCATATCTACCTGTTTCTTTATCGTTGCCGGAATATCCGCATAGACCGGTGTAAATGAGGCAACCGTTCCATCCCCGTTATATCCAACCTCATAGAACTGAGGGACATAGATGCCTTCGATTTTGGCCGCTTCATGAAGAAAAGCCTCTCTTGTATAGGTTCTGTCTTCTTTCATCTGCTTGTACAGATTTAAGAAAGTATCGTATTGCGTCTCGCCCTCTCCGATATAAAAACAGTCAAAGAAGTCTGCAATCGGTTCAGGATTGTAGGTACACGGACCACCGCCCAGCACGATCGGATCATCTTCCGAGCGATCCTTGGCACGCAATGGGATCTGTGCAAGGTCAAGAATCTGTAAGATATTGGTGTAACACATCTCGTACTGGAGTGTGATACCGATAAAATCAAAGTCCTTGATCGGTTCCTGTGATTCGAGTCCGAAAAGAGGAATATTTTGTTCCTTCATCACTTTATGAAGATCCGGCCACGGGGAGTACACTCGCTCACACCATGTGTCCTCACGTCGATTGAACATATCGTAAAGAATCTGAATTCCAAGGTGTGACATACCAATCTCGTAAACGTCAGGAAAACACATCGCAAAACGAATCTGCGATGTGTTTTCTTTTACTACCGAATTCAATTCATTACCGATATATCGCGCCGGTTTTTCAATCTGCATTAAAATTTCGTCGCTTAAAGCTAGTTTTTTCATGATATACCTCGTAATTATATTTGCAAAGCATATTTAGCGCTGTGCAAGTTCATTGGCGATTTCTTCCCAGGTAACGCCTTTTTCCACCATAAGAACCATACAGTGATACAGGAAATCTGAAATCTCGTACTTGATCTCTTCACGATCCGGATTCTTGGCTGCGATTACGATCTCCGTGCACTCCTCACCGAGCTTCTTAAGGATATTGTCGATACCCTTGTCAAACAGATCGTTGGTATAAGAGCCGTCCTTCGGATGTTCCTTGCGTTCCTTGATGATGTCATAGACGCTCTCCAAAACCTTCAAAGGATTCTTCTCCACATATTCTTTGCAGACAATATTGTTGAAGAAGCAGGATCGATTGCCAGTGTGACACGCGGCACCTACCTGAGAAACTTTCGCAAGAATCGTATCAAAATCACAGTCCGCCGTCAAGGACTTTACGTACTGAATGTGTCCGGAAGTCAGTCCCTTTGTCCAAAGTTCCTGACGGCTCCGGCTGTAATACGTCATCTTACCGATATTGATGGTTGTGTTAAATGCCTCCTCATTCATGTAGGCAAGCATCAGAACCTCGTCCGTGCGGTAGTCCTGCACGATAACCGGAACCATGCCGTCCGAATTTAATTTCAGATCCGACCAGTGGAGATCCGGTGCGAAGTTATCCATCTTGATGCCTTCCTGTGACAGCTCGGACTTTAACTTCATGATGTCCGTATCGATCATGTTGATGAAAGGACCGGCGATACCGCGGATCTTCTCGCGTTTTAAAAGGCTGACGATCTCCTCGAAATTGTATTCCGGAACATTGACCACATACGGAATGTTGGTCAGATTTTCCAGTGCATCGAGGATGGACGGATTTAACACCAGAACTTCATGGAACGTGTCCTCGATGATCTGCTGGTTCTTGAATAAGAAATCCACATTGTTGATCGACACAAGAATGCGGTCTTTGCCGAAACGCGCACTTGCCTCTCCTGCAAGACCGACACTCAAAGGTTTTGAAGCGTTAAAAATAACCTGAAGGCATCCGGCATAAAGTAATTTCTTAACATCCTCGAGGCGGTTAATGTTGCCGCCTGCACACACTTTTATCTCAATATTACGGTTGACGTTTTCAATCGTATGAATATTTTTTTCGTGTTCTTCATCGCTTGTTGACAGGTCAAAGATGATGATCTTATCGATTCCGCTGTCGTTGTATAACTGGCAAAGGCGATATACGTCTTCCACCGGAGTGAAATCCTCCATGGATGCAACCGCCTTACCGTCTTTTAAGTAGATTGTTGCAACTATATTTTTATGCTCCATTACAGACTTCCTTTCGTCGATAGAATTCCCTGAACTCTAGGGTCGTGTGACACAGCTTCATCCAGTGCACGCGCAAAAGCCTTAAACATCGCTTCTGCCATATGATGGTTGTTTCCCGGCGTCAGAACCTTAATATGCAGATTCATTCCGGCAGAATAAGAGATCGCATAGAAGAACTCTTTCACCATCTCGGTGTCCATATAACCGATCTTCTCGGTTGTAAATTCTCCGTCAAATACGAGATACGGGCGTCCCGACAGATCGATCGCACAAAGCACAAGCGATTCATCCATCGGCAGAATACAGCTTCCGAAACGCTTGATTCCGCTCTTGTCGCCGAGTGCTTCACGGATTGTATTGCCGAGGACAATTCCACAGTCCTCGATCGTGTGGTGACAATCCACTGCAAGGTCACCTTCACAGTTTAAGTTTAAGTCAAAAAAGCCATGCTTGGAAAAACCTTCCAGCATATGATTAAAGAAACCGATTCCGGTATTGATCACGGAGTTACCGGAACCATCTAAGTTCAGTTTTACCTGAATATCCGTTTCTTTTGTTTTACGTTGTAGCTGAGCAATTCTTTCTGGCATAAAAGCCCCCTCTTTCTTTATTCTTCGTTCTCGAAACGAACGCGGATGGAATTGGCGTGTGCTGTCAATTTCTCACATTCCGCAAACTGTTCAATGTCTTTATGTACTTTCTGAAGTGCTTCACGTGAATAAGAAATAATGCTTGATTTCTTGATAAAATCGTCAACCGACAGTGCGGAGAAGAACTTCGCGGTTCCGTTGGTCGGAAGCACATGGTTCGGTCCTGCAAAATAATCGCCGAGAGGCTCGGATGAATACTCACCGATAAAGATGGCTCCGGCGTTACGGATCTTGGTCATCACATGGAATGGATCTCTGGTTACGATCTCCATATGCTCGGATGCAATCTCGTTGACGGTAGCGATCGCCTCGTCCATGGTATCGGCAACCAGAATATATCCGTAATTGTCCAAAGACTTCTGAATGATCTCTTTTCTGGAAAGTTCGGCAACAAATCCGTCCACTTCCGCAGATACTTCATCAGCAAGCTTCTGGTTTGTGGTGATTAAGATTGCGGATGCCATCTCATCATGTTCTGCCTGTGACAGAAGATCGGCTGCCACATAGCGCGGATTGGCTGTCTCATCGGCAAGAACAAGGATCTCACTCGGTCCTGCGATCGAATCGATGCTGACATAGCCGAATACGGCCTTTTTCGCCAAAGCAACATAAATGTTACCCGGTCCGACGATCTTGTCAACCTTCGGCACGCTCTCGGTTCCAAAAGCCATCGCTGCGATTGCCTGTGCGCCGCCGACTTTGTAGATTTCATCGACACCGGCTTCCTTTGCGGCAACTAATGTAGAAGGATAAACCTTGCCGTCCTTGCCCGGAGGTGTACACATAACGATACGGTCAACGCCTGCGACCTTTGCAGGGAGAACGTTCATCAGTACCGATGACGGATAGACCGCTTTACCGCCCGGAACATACACACCG
>CAVHWG010000173.1:0-2205 GCA_963639645.1 Firmicutes bacterium TM09-10
GATTACCGCGACAAGAACCGTATCAACTGTTACGATACCGGTACAGCACCTTGTAAGACCGCTTGCCCGGCACATATCGCCGTACAGGGATACCTCAAGATGGCGGCGCAGGGACGCTATCAGGATGCACTTGCATTAATTAAGAAGAACAATCCGCTTCCGGCAGTGTGCGGACATATCTGTAACCGCCGCTGTGAGGATGCTTGTACGAGAGGTACGATCGATCAGGCGATCGCGATCGATGAGGTAAAGAAGTTTATCGCGATGCAGGATCTTAACAAAGAGACGAGATATATTCCGAAGAAAGTCATCCCATCGCTGGATGAGAATTTCTTCGATGAGAAGATCGCCATCATCGGTGGCGGTCCGGCAGGACTTTCCTGCGCATTCTATCTTGCGGAGCGCGGATATCATCCGACGATCTTCGAGAAGAACGAGCGCGCAGGCGGAATGCTCGTATATGGTATTCCGTCATTCAAGCTGGAGAAATCCATCGTTCAGGCGGAGATCGACATTATCAAAGAGATGGGGGTCGAGATCAGAACCGGCGTGGAAGTCGGCAAAGATGTTACAATCGAGGAGCTGCGCAAGCAGGGATATAAGGCCTTTTACGTGGCAATCGGATGTCAGGGCGGCCGCAAGGCAGGTGTTCCGGGTGAGGACGCTGTAAACGTGATGACTGCCGTTGATTTCCTGCGCGAGGTCAATGCGAAGGAAAGCTTCCCGATCGAGGGCGATGTGGTCGTTATCGGCGGTGGTAACGTAGCGATTGATGTGGCAAGAGACAGCAAGCGCTGCGGGGATGTGAACGTATCCATGTACTGCCTGGAATCGAGAGAGACGATGCCAGCTTCGGTGGAGGAGATCGAAGAGGCAGAGAGCGAAGGCATCACTGTCAACTGTGGATGGGGTCCGAAAGAGATTCTGACCGAGGATGGCAAGGTGACGGGAATCGTCCTGAAGAAATGTGTTTCGGTCAAGGATGCCGATGGAAGATTCAACCCGACTTACGATGAAAACGAGACAGTCACGGTTGCCTGCAAGCATGTATTCCTGTCTGTTGGACAGAGCATTGTATGGGGTGACCTGTTAGACGGTCAGAAGGTCGAACTCGGACGCGGCAATGGAGCCGTTGCGGATCCGCTTACCTACCAGACCGCGGAGCCGGATATTTTCGTTGGTGGAGATGTCTATACCGGACCGAAGTTCGCAATCGATGCAATCGCAGCCGGCAAAGAGGCGGCCATTAGTATCCACCGCTTTGTACAGCCGCACACAAGCCTGACGATCGGACGTAACCGTAACGATTTTATCGAGCTTGATAAAGAGGATATTTCTGTTGAACATTACGACAACAGCAGCCGTCAGATTCCGGGACATGACAATACGGTCGACAAGAAGTCCTTCCGTGATACAACCCTCGTATTTACCGAGGAGCAGGTAAAGGCAGAGACTGCAAGATGCCTCGGATGCGGAGCCTCCGTTGTGGATGTGAACCAGTGTCTTGGTTGCGGTGTATGTACCACGAAGTGTGAATTTGACGCTATTCATCTCTATCGCGAAAATCCGGACTGCTCTACTATGCGAAAGAGTGAAGACAAGTTGAAGTACATCCTTCCGTACGGTGCAAAGCAGGCAATTAAGATCAAGTTCTCACGCAAGAAGAAGGATTAAAAAGATGCATGAATTAGGAGTGGTGTTTCATGTGATCCGCATGGTGGAAGATGTCGCAAAAGAGAACGACCTCACGGAGATTGCTTCGGTGACATTGGAAATTGGTGAAGTATCGGGGATCATTGAATCGTATCTGCAGAACTGCTGGAAGTGGTCGGTCGAGAAAAAGTCCGAGATCATGCACGGCGCGAAGCTTTACGTGGAGACGATCCCGGCTGTCACCTACTGTGAGGATTGCAGACAGACTTATGGGACTGTGCAATATGGTAAGACGTGCCCGCACTGCGGAAGCGGGCATACTTATCTGTTGCGCGGAAACGAATTTAACATCAAAGAAATAGAGGGCTGCTAAATTCGGGTCTGGCGTGATCAGATTTGAGTTTTAATACGGACGATACCGGATTATAGAGTTGTAATAAAAATTAGCAGTAGATTGTTCTGTAAGTGACGGACTTGAATGATTCCAATGACCGAGGAAATTCTTCAGAGTTACGACATTGGACCATACAGTTATTTTATCGAAAAAATAGG
>CAVHWG010000174.1:0-12510 GCA_963639645.1 Firmicutes bacterium TM09-10
ATATACTGATGTATCTGCAGATCGTGATCGCCTTACTTCTTGTTCTGGCACTTATGACGCCGTACATCAACAAGAGGGGCAATGCGAATGCCAATGTGATCATGGTGCTCGATACGAGCGGAAGCATGCAGCATGTGGATAAAAGCGGGAAAACGCGTCTGGATCTGGCAAAGGATGCGATCCGACAGGAGATCGCCGATTCCACGGGAAGCACATTTTCCATTGTGTCAGCGCATGCAAATGATACGGAACTTCTTGCAGTTGGTGTGACGGACAGCCGACAGTTAAGTCAGGCGCTCGACGGTGTTGCGGCGAGTGATTCGGACGGAAGTCTTTCGAATGTGGAAGATACGATCGATGCGCTGAGCAGCGGGCAGGAGGATGGTAAAAAGACCTTTGTTCTGATCTACACGGATGGTATCGGTGCGGCAGATGCCGATGCACTCGTACAGCGTTTTGGCGCGAGCGTCTGTGTCATGGGCGAAGCTGGGGAGAATGTGTCGAACGATTTTCTCTCCTGTGCGAAGGATGAGGACGGTTATCAGGCGGCAGCAGGGCTGACCAATTACAGTGATAAGGAAGCAACGCTGGAAGTTACATTGTATGAGGGGAATACGACGATCGCTGTGCGCAGCGTGACGGTTCCGGCGAAGGAGAGTTATACTGTATTATTTGAAAATCTTGACTGGAACGGAGCGCCGCTGAAAAGTGAGATCTCCGCGATCCGTTTTGCGGGAAGCGAGGCAAAGGATTCGCTTTCGGCGGACAATGTGACGTATGCGATCGCAAGTCAGGCGGCACAGTACGATGCGGTGCTCATTGGCAAAGGCAATACTTATGTGGCAAAAGCGTATGAGGCGGTCAGCGGCGAGAGTCTGGTGCTGGCAGAGAAGGAAAGCGCACTTGAGGCGGATGATACGAGGGCACGTATCTACGATGCCGGAACGGCTGATCAGCAGAAGGAGACGCTAAGCCGTATCGTGTTTGCGGATGCGACGGATGCTGCCGGCAAGGAGGAGCATGTCGCTTTGACCGTGTCGGATACCGAGATCACATCGGGGATCAAGGATTTTACCATCGGTGTAAATGAGACGTACACCTACGATGTGCCGGAGTGGGCAACCGGATTCCTATGGGCAGGAAAGAAGTGCACCGGTTATTACGGTGAGCAAGACGGCGTGCGTGTTGTCGTGCTCGGATTTGATCTGCGCGAGTCGGATTTTCCGTTGCAGGCGGAGTTTCCGGTTTTTATGGCAAATGCGCTCAGCTTCTTAAATGACAGTTCGCTTCTGGCGCAGAATGTGTATACGGCGGGCGAGAAGATCGTGTACCATCCGCAGTCCGATGTGGATGTCAGTGAGCTTGATACAAATACAGACAAGGCGGGACTTTACGAGGTTACGGCAGGCGATAAGACGGAGTCGTATGTGGTGCGTTTTGCAACCGGTACGCAGTCCGATGTTTCCGTTACAGCGGAATCGACCGGAGACGGTGTGACGGCGCAAAGCGGCATGACGAGAAGATCCGTGCGAAGCCTTGTGATCGTGTTGATCCTGCTACTTTTGATTCTTGAGTGGATCGTGTATGTGAAGCAGATGCGCTACCGCGGTAAGTTTTATCTCGGAGTGCGGCTTGTCGGGCTTGCATTGCTTGTGCTTGCAGCGATCGGTATCACGATTCCAAAGCGGGCGGATGTCAACACGACGATTTTTCTGGTGGATGCCTCGACGAGTAATGAGACAAATCTCTCCGATATGGACAGCTATATCGGGGATGCGATCAGGCAGATGCCAAGTGGCAACCAGTACGGTATCGTGACGTTCGGCAAGAAGCCGATGGTGGAGCAGTTTGTGACGAAGGAGAAGCATTATGCGGGAATCCTCTCGACACCGGATAAGACGGCGACCAATCTTGAGGATGCGATCACGCGTGGTCTCTCGATGATACCGGAGGGAAGTGCGGGAAGACTGGTGATCCTCACGGACGGACGGCAGACCCGAGGAAACATTGATAATACCGCATCGGCAGTCCTCACGCGTGGCGTGGAGCTGCTCTCTGTCGTATACGATACGACACAGGGCAAGGATACCTACATTGACAATGTGGAGATGCCGAGTTATCTGTATGCGGGCGATTCCTATTCCATGACGGTTTCCGTGATGAGCAATTACGAGACGGACGCGGATCTTGAGATCTGGATGGGCAACTCGAAGAAATCCACGACCCCGGTGCATCTGAACAAGGGAAGCAATTCCTTTGTGTTAAAGCAGAATGTGTCCGGTGAGAATATTGAGAGCTTTACCGTGAAAGTGAACGCCAATGGCGATACCTGTGAGGAGAACAATACGTTCAATGCGTATTCGGTCATTGATTCGCTGCCGAAAGTTCTTGTTGTGTGCGGCGTGAATGAGGATTCAACGAATTTTGCGGCGCTTCTGGACAGCGCGGGATGCAACTACAAAGTGGTTCCGGCGGGCGGGGCACCGACAACGCTGGAAGGGCTGTTAAAATACAAGAGTGTGATTCTGGAAAATGTGCATATGGACGATCTTCCGGAGGAGTTTGTCGATCATCTGGATACGTATGTGAAGGACTACGGCTGCGGACTGGTGGCAATCGGAGGAGAGGAGAGCTTCGGTCTGGGACTGTACCGCGATACGGTTCTTGAGGATATTCTTCCGGTCGATATGATGCCACGCAGCACGAACGAGGTGCCGACCCTTGCGATGGTCATGGTCATTGATCACTCGGGCAGTATGTCCGGCGAGGGGGATTCCGATTCCGGTGCGACGAATCTGGATCTTGCGATCACGGCTGCCAACCATGCAGTGAATGAACTGACAGAGAACGATTATGTCGGCGTGGTCACGTTCGATGACAGCTACAACTGGCAGCTTCCAATCACGAAGGTGGACGACAAAGATGCGATCCACAAGAAGATCGAGACGATTCCGGACGGTGGAGGAACGACGATCAAGCCTGCATTAAATGCGGCATTAAGTGAAATTGTAAAATGCGATGCGGATATCAAACACGTCGTATTATTGACGGACGGACAGGGGGAAGACCGTAACTTCTCCGGTGTTATCAATGCGTATAAGGACAAAGGGGTCACGCTTTCGACGGTGGCGGTCGGACAGGATTCGGATAAGTCACTGCTTGAATCGATCGCACGCGGATGCAGCGGACGCTACTATTACTGTGACAATGGAACCGACATGCCGAAGATCTTCGCACAGGAGGTTCTCCTGAGCGGCGAGACGTATATCCAGAACGGAACATTCTCGCTTGCCGTCAATTCGTCCAGTGCAATCACGCGGGGACTGTTTGCGGACGGTATTCCGACGATCAAGGGCTACATCAGCGCGACACCGAAGAGCGCGGCAAACGTGCTTTTGGCCTCGGATAAGGATGATCCGATCCTGTCTGTGATGCAGTATGGACTTGGGCATACAGCTGCATGGAATACGGATGTGACGAACAGGTGGACTGCCGGATTTGCAGGGAATGATGATTATGTGCAGCTCTGGAAGCGTATCATCGATTACAGTTCCGGTAACGCGGCGCTCGGTGAGGATTCGCTGGATGTACAGACGAGCGGCGAGGTGACAACGCTTCACTATAAGGCGCAGGAATACGGAGAGCGCACGACGGTCGAGGCGGTCTATACCGATCCGGACGGCGAGACACACACGGTCAGGCTTCCGGCAAGCGCGCCGGGCGAATATGAGACGAAAATCGATACAGATACTCCGGGCATCTACAACCTGAGTGTGCGAAGAAGCGATGACGGTGAATTGAAAAATGCGATCACTACCGCGGCGGTCGCTCAGTATTCGGATGAGTATAAGTTTGCGGCGGATAATGAGAGTTTCTTAAGTTTTATGAACCGGTACGGTAAGGTGATAAAGCCAGGCGATTCGTTCTGGAAGAAATTAAAGACAACGTCCCGCGCGGCATATGATCTGTCAAAGTGGCTTCTGATCATTGCAAGCCTCTGGTTTCTTTTGGATGTTGCGATGCGGCGGTTTGCGTTTGTTCCGCAGGACAGTCGTCTGTATCGGTGGGCAAAGAGCCGCTGGACGAAGCGCAGGAATAAAGTTATAATGACTTCTGATAAGAAAAAGAAGCAGGAGAAAGCGGTACTCGATACGTCCGCGCTTCTTAAGAAAAAGGATCTGAGAGATCAGTAGGAGTTATCATATGCAATCAGAACATCAGTTAGAACAGCAGCTTAACAGCATTGACCATAAGAGTTATCCGGCTTACAAGTCGCTTCGCGGTGCGTACCGGTTCGACGGATATACGTTTGTGATCGACCATGTGCAGGGGGACCCGTTTGCGGCTCCCTCACAGGTGCATGTGTCGGTGGATGCAAAACAGGCGGGATTCCCGCAGGAATATGGAAAGGATGAGGTGACGCGCACCGCGCTTGCGGATCATCTGACACGCGTGTTTGCGCGCGAGGTGAACCGCTATACGTTTAAGGCGAAAGGTTCCGGCAAAAGCGGACTGATCTCTGTCACGCACTGTGGGCAGGAAGTGTTAAAGCGGACGGCGTGCGAAGTGTGGGAGGATGGAATTACCGCGCGTTTTGCGATCGGATTTCCGGCAAACGGAAGAACGATCAATGCGCGAGAACTGCACAAGATCCTCTTTGAATATCTGCCGGAGTGCGTAAGACGGTCTTTCTATTATAAGAATCTGGATGCAAAAAGCGTAAGAGCGGCAATAGAACTGGCGGAGGATCAGCAGGCGCTTCGCAGCGAACTCCGCGCGCGAAAACTCGTGGCGTTTGTTGCAGATGATGCCATCCTTCCGAGAGAGAGCGGCGTATCCGCTAAACCGATGAAGGACAGTGTCGCTTTTCATTCGCCGGAATCACTTCGGGTGACGATTGCACTTCCTCACAGGGGAGAAATTACCGGAATGGGTGTGCCGGAGGGCATCACACTGATCGTCGGAGGTGGTTATCACGGAAAGTCAACGCTTTTGCAGGCATTACAGCTCGGTGTGTACAACCATATTGAGGGGGACGGAAGAGAGTTCGTGATTGCGGATGAGACGGCGCTCAAGCTGCGCGCGGAGGATGGTCGTTTTATCAAAGATGTGGATATCTCCATGTTTATCAATGATCTGCCGAACCACAAGGACACGCATCGATTCTCCACGGAGGATGCCAGCGGAAGCACATCGCAGGCGGCAGGCATCGTGGAGGGAATGGAGAGCAAGAGCCGGCTTTTTCTGTTGGATGAGGACACCTCAGCGACCAACTTTATGGTGCGCGATGCGTTCATGCAGAAGGTGGTAAGCCCGGACAAGGAACCGATCACGCCTTTTTTAAGCAGGGCGCGCGATCTCTATGAGAAAGCGGGGATTTCGACGATCCTGGTTGCTGGAAGTTCGGGGGCGTTCTTCCATATTGCGGACACGGTGATCCAGATGGACAGCTATATTCCGCTTGATATCACAGACAAGGCAAAGGCGCTCTGCCGGGAGTATCCGGTGCAACAGGAGGCGGCGCATGCATTTGTGATGCCGGAGAGTGACCGTGTGATGACAATCGATAAGAACGGCACGACAAAGCGCAGGGATTACAGAAGCGGAAGAGTGAGAATCGATGAGCCGGAGCGGCTGAAATTAAAACTTCTCGGAAAAGAAGGCTTTGTGCTCGGAAGACAGAATGTGGATCTTCGCTATCTCGAACAGATCGTTGATACGGAGCAGACCGCAGCGCTTGGAATTCTACTAAAATATGTGGTGGAGCATGAGGTGGACGGTCGAAAAAACGTTTCGGATATTGTGGAAGATATTATGAATAAAATCGAGGTACAGGGACTTGGATTTACCTGCGGAGGAGATGGAATTTCGGGCGGTTATGCGATCCCGAGAGAGCAGGAACTCTACGGCTGTCTGAACCGATACAGAAGGAACTAAGTCACATGAGAAAATTGGCAGGAAAGAATGCTTGACGATATTCGTCTAGCTTTATATAATAGACACAGAGACTGGTATAGCCTCCGTCACTTGAATGTGGTGGAGGCTATTATTGAATATTATATGGAACGGAATACGAATGAGTATAATAGTAGAAAAAGAGCGCAAGGGAATCTTATATTTTTATCTGGTGGCAGCATTGATCTCGATGGAAATCATGCTGGCTTTTTCAGCGTGGGGATATGTGCGTCTGCCTTATATATCGAATACATTTGTGCCTCTCGTGGTTTTGGCTGCAGCGTATCTGTTCGGTCCGTGGGAGGGTGCGATCGCCGGAACTGTATTCGGATTGACCGGTATGTGGAAGGCCACGTATATGACGACACAGGCGGCATATGGTGATCTGCTTTTCTCGCCGTTTCGAAGCGGTAAACCGTTGCAGAGTGTTCTGTTATGCTTTTTGCCGAGAATTCTGTTTGGAATTCTTGCAGGTCTGCTTTTTATGCGGGCTGGAAAGGTGAAGAAGGGGCAGCCGCTTGCAATCGTTGTAGCTACGTTTGTGGCGCAGAGTGCGCATGTTCTTATGGTATACGGTTTGATGCAGTGGCTTTTCCCGGAGACGGGCGTAAAGTGGTGGAGTCCGCTTACAAGCTGGCATTCGGTCGGAATGGATATTGAGTATATTGCATCGGTCGTTGCAATGCTGATCCTGTATTATTTTTGCAGGTCCACGTGGCTGAAGGATAAGGAAGAGAAGATCCGGGAAGGCGTTCTGGCCAATAAATATTCGAAAGTTGTGTACTGGCAGTGGGTTACGTTGATCGTGATCGCGGCATGCGGATTCAGCGTGTCGTGGAGAATGAGTACCGGAATCCATGAGATCGTGCAGCTTTATGATGTCATGCCGGGTGAGACTTCATCCGAAGTATTGCATGCATTGCTGCTTCAGTTTGCAGTTGCGCTTGTTGCGCTTTTTGTACTGATCGGAATCATGCAGTCACTCATCTACTATTATTATGCGAGTGCCGAGGCGCGCTCCCGTATGGATCTGATGACCGGAGCGTTCAACCGGACGATGATCATTCAGACGCTGATGCATGATCTGAAGGGGCTGAAAAAGGGACAGCGTGTTCTCTTTATTATGATGGATGTGGATTATTTTAAGCAGATCAATGATACTTACGGTCACGACTTCGGCGATCACGTGCTGATCTCGCTTGTCCGAATTTTAAAACGTAATTTCTCCGGCGATGCGGTGGTCGGAAGAATGGGCGGCGATGAATTCTGCGTGTACTGCAAACATGAGGAGATCGAGCAGAGACTGCCGAATATTATGTCGCAGGTGACACGAGAGTTCGACAAGATCGTTGTGCCGGGTGATCGCATCGGCGTACTTAATTTCTCGTATGGAGTCGGCTGGGGCAAAAATGGAATGGAGTTTGAGGAGATCTATAAGCTTGCGGATCAGGATCTGTATGAGCACAAGCATATCAGGCGCCAATACGTTGACAATTCCAAGGGGAATGTATAGAATAGTCCCTAGACACAGAATAGGAGAGAACAGATGAAAACATTGATCGAAAGCATCTCCGCAGAAGTGACGAAAGCGTTCACGGACAACGGTTATGATGCAAAATACGGAAAAGTGACATTATCCAACCGCCCGGACTTATGCGAGTACCAGTGTAACGGTGCGATGGCGGCTGCAAAAGAGTATAAATGTGCGCCATTTATGATCTCGGATAAGATTGCTGAGAGTTTACAGGATAACGCCATGTTTGAGAGCGTGGAATCCGTGAAGCCGGGATTTATCAATTTGAAACTGAGTAAGGATTATCTTGCTTCGGTGGTAACTTCCATGAAGGAAGATGACGGAAGATTCGGCTGCGACAAGGCAGAGAATCCGAAGACGATTATTGTGGATTACGGCGGAGCCAACGTGGCGAAGCCTCTTCATGTCGGACATCTTCGTTCTGCGATCATCGGAGAGAGCGTAAAGCGTATCGGCAAGTTCATGGGACACAACGTGATCGGCGATGTACACCTCGGAGACTGGGGTCTGCAGATGGGACTGATCATTGTAGAGTTAAAGGAACGTAAGCCGGAACTGGTATATTTTGACGAGAACTATGAGGGCGAGTATCCGACAGAAGCGCCTTTTGACATCTCGGAATTAGAGGATATTTATCCGACAGCAAGCAAGAAGAGCAAGGAAGATGACACGTTCCGTGAGGCGGCAATGGAGGCTACCAGCCAGCTTCAGGCGGGAAGACGCGGATATCGCGCGTTACTGGAGCATATCTTAAATGTTTCCGTAACCGACTTAAAGAAGAATTATGACAACTTAAATGTATCGTTTGAATTGTGGAAGGGGGAGTCGGACGCGCAGCCGTACATCCCGGATATGGTTCAGATGATGAAGGACAAAGGCTTTGCCTACATGAGTGAGGGCGCTTTGGTCGTTGATGTAAAGGAAGATACCGATACGAAGGAGATTCCTCCTTGTATCATCTTAAAGTCAGATGGCGCATCTTTATACAGTACAACGGATCTTGCAACGATCGTAATGCGTATGCAGGATTACAATCCGGACAGCATCATCTATCTGGCAGACCAGAGACAGAGCATGCATTTTATCCAGGTGTTCCGCTGTGCGAGAAAGACCGGACTGGTAGGCGATGATGTAAAGCTTACACATATCGGATTCGGTACGATGAACGGCAAGGACGGAAAGCCTTTCAAGACAAGAGACGGTGGCGTTATGCGTCTGGAATATCTCCTCGATGAGATCAATGAGGAGATGCTCAAGAAGATCACTGAGAACCAGAAGGAGAAAGAGAACCTTGACATCAGTGATGAGGAAGCAAAGAAGACGGCCAAGATGGTAGCGCTTGCAGCTGTCAAGTACGGTGACCTCTCCAACCAGGCAAGCAAAGATTACATCTTTGATATCGAGCGTTTCACTTCGTTTGAAGGAAACACAGGACCATACATCCTCTATACGATCGTTCGTATCAAGTCGATCCTTGCAAAATATCAGGCAAACGGTAAGGATCTTCCGAACGGAGCAATCCTGCCTGCACATTCTGCTAGTGAGAAGAACCTGATGCTCGTTCTGTCCCGCTTCAATGCGATGATGGAGAATGCATACGAGGAGCTCGCTCCGCACAAAATCTGTGCATACATCTACGAGCTTGCCAATGCGTTCAACGGTTTCTACCATGAGAACAAGATTCTTGCGCAGGAAGACGAGTCAATCAAGGATTCTTATATCAGCCTTCTGATGCTGACGAAGAGTGTGCTTGAGACCTGTATTGATGTACTCGGATTCACTGCACCGGATCGCATGTAAATTTTACGCATACAAATACAGATTACCACATATACATGAGTCATAGGGACAATCCCCTATGGCTCTTTTTTTCGCCATATTTTTATTTTTAAAGAGTCTGCGCCCCGCCGATTACTTTTTGCTAGTCATTCAGCAATTCTGCCTGAAATCGCAGAAAAGTAATCGGCGGGGCGCAGACTCCATGAAAACAAAAGAAAGAAAAAAAGAGCGATAGTTGGAGGTGGTAGTAATGGAGATGGTAAGGTATCTTCCGGTGGAACAGCGGAAAAATATAGATAGGGATACGATCGAGAATGCAGAGGAAATCCGGCTTCGGGTGGGGCAGCCACTTGAAATCATGATGGGAGATGCAAAGATACAGCACTATGCGGTGGTAACACAGGTGCAGATGCGGGAATGCTTAAATTATCTGACGGGATATTCGCCGTACGCGTTGGAGGAGGAGATGCGACAGGGCTTTTTTACGATTGAGGGTGGACACAGAGTCGGAATCAGCGGGAGAGCGAGCTTCCACAGGGAAGCCGGTGGTGCGGTGACGGATTGCTTGAGTGATATCGGAGCCATCAACATAAGGGTCGCACACGAAGTGAGAGGCTGCGCAGCGGATCTGATTCCGTGGATGAAGCGGGGCGAGGGATGGTATCACACGATCCTGTTCTCGGGACCGGGCGTGGGGAAGACAAGTTGTCTGCGGGATCTGATCCGGATCATGTCGAGCGGCGAAGGATTACATAGAGGGTATAAAGTCGGTGTGGTGGATGAGCGTTCGGAGATCGCGGCATGTCACAGGGGCGTGCCGCAGAATGATCTGGGAGAGCGGTGCGATGTGCTGGATAACTGCCCGAAAAGTGTGGGAATGCAGATGCTGCTTCGATCCATGTCGCCGGAAGTGATCGCAGTGGATGAACTGGGTGGGGAAGAAGATCTTGAGGCTGTGCGAGAGGCGATGCAAAGCGGCGTGTATGTGCTTGGAACCGTACATGCCGGAAATCTCGAAGAAGCACAGCAGAAAATGAAGATCAGGAAGGAACGCGAGCGCACACAATGTGTCCGCTGGATCGAATTAAAGCGATGCGGGGCAAAGCGGACGTTTGGCGTGTATGACGGACAGGGCGAAAAACTATGGGAAAACTAGCGGGAAGTATCTGTATTCTGGCCGGCTGTCTCGTACTTTTGCTCCGCTGGACGGAGCGCGTGAAACAGAGTGAGGATACGATGCGCGAAATGCTGCGCTTTCTGCAAAGCTGGGAATATACATTGAAGAGGAAGCGGATGCGGGTGATGGATTTTTTTGACACCTATCCGTATGCTGCGGAGGGTCTGCAAAGCATTGTGGACGAGGTAAAAGCGTTACTTCTTATACACACCGATCCGATGGGGCGGACGGCCTGGAAAAAGACACTGAAAAAGTATGAACGACAGCTCGGTGTGCCAAGGGAAGCGTATGAAATCTTTGTGCGCGCGGGGGACAGCTTCTTTGGGACAAACCGCGAGGAGGCCATACAGTGCGTGAGTGCGTGCATCCGGCAGCTGGAAGAGGTTATGGAAGAAGAACGAAAGAGTTACCTCG
This sequence comes from Firmicutes bacterium TM09-10, assembly GCA_963639645.1. Taxonomy (GTDB): domain Bacteria; phylum Bacillota; class Clostridia; order Lachnospirales; family Lachnospiraceae; genus Roseburia. The sequence goes on from CAVHWG010000174.1 coordinate 10,860, forward strand.
AGAAACAGAAAGTATATATGCCGGTCGGAATGCTTTCGGGAGTCATGCTCGTGATCCTGTTGCTTTAGACGGCGGAAAGGGTTGATATGGGAGTGACAATCATATTTAAAATCGCTGCGGTAGGAATCGTTGTAACCGTGTTAAGTCAGGTCTTAAAACACAGCGGCAGAGAGGAGCAGGCGTTTCTGCTGAGCCTTGCGGGACTGATCATCGTGTTGTTCTGGATCGTTCCGTATATCAGTGAACTGTTTGAGACAATGGAAACGCTTTTTGTCATGGGATGATGGTCAGAATCGGATTGATCGCAATTGCAGCGATCGTGGCGGCGATGCCGCTTCGCAGGGAAAAAGGCGAGTTTGCGCTGCTGATCGTTCTTGCCGCGGGGATGATCATTTTTGTGTATGCGCTGGCAAGGATGCGTACGGTCATTGAGTTTTTAAACGGACTGATCGGGCGGCTGCCCGTCGATGCGTCGTATCTTGTTCCTCTTTTTAAAATGCTTGGGATCACATATGTGGCAGACTTCGCGGCTTCTTTTTGCCGGGAGTCGGGCTATTCTTCGGTTGCCGGACAGGTGGAGCTTTTTGCAAAGCTGTCCATTATCGCGCTGAGTGTGCCGGAGCTGATGTATCTGGTGGATGTGTTGGAGAACTTTTTGTGATGAAAAACTGGGCAAAGAAAATCGTGGTAATGCTGATGATAAGTGTCGGAATTTCAGGCATTCCGCAGGAAGTCCGGGCACAGGATTATGTGCAGGAACTGATGGATGAAATGAAACTGGATGAGGTGGATGCTGCGCTGGACGAGGACAAGTTGCCGCAGAAACTGCAGTTTGGCGATCTGGCGAAAGCGTTTGCCGAAAACGGGACGGACGGCGTGGATGCATCGATGATCTGTGCGTACGTGTTTGATCTGTTTTTCTACGAACTGGCGGAGGTCAAGCCGATCTTTTATCAGATCATTGTGGTGGCGCTTCTTTTTGCACTGTTCGGAAAACTTCTTGTGACGAGGCAGGGCTATGTGGCGGATATGGGCTTTTTTATAGTGTACACAGGGATCGTGCTGCTCCTTTTGCAGTCTTTTACCCTGATCGGAAGTGTGGTGGAGGAGGGCGTGGAGCGGATGGTGTCGTTTATGACTGCGTTTATTCCGACGTACGCGGCGACGCTCATGCTGTCCGGCAATGCGGCGAGTGCGGGCTTTTTTTACGAGGTGGCATTCGGCATGATCTATCTGCTTGAGATTGTTATGAAATTTGTGTTTATTCCGGGGGTACATATTTATGTGCTTCTTATTATGATGGATCATCTGTTTGAGGAGAGCCGATTCCTGAAACTCGCGGAATTGATCGGGAGCGCGGTGCGCGGCACGCTCAAGTTCGGACTGGCAGCGGTGGCGGGGCTCGGTGTGGTGCAGTCGATTTTGACGCCGGCGAAGGATCGGCTGGCGACGAGCAGCCTTTATCACGGATTTCAGTCGATCCCGGGGGTCGGAAATACGGTGAGTGCGACCGGAGAACTGCTTCTCGGCTGCGCGATCATGATCAAGAACAGTGTTGGGGCGGCTGCGCTTGTTGTTCTCTTCATCCTGTGTGTGGCACCGGTCGGCAGTGTGTTCTGTTTTAGTGTGTTGTACCGCGTGGTGGCGGCAG
>CAVHWG010000175.1:0-2896 GCA_963639645.1 Firmicutes bacterium TM09-10
CAGGTGCTGACCTTAACCGTAAGGTATTAGCTGATATGGCTGTAACAGATGCAGAAGGATTTGCAAAGCTTGTTGAGCTTGCTAAGTCTAAGTTAGCATAATATTGTCTGAATTTTGGACAAGATATAAGACCCCGGAGATTACTCCGAGGTCTTTTTTACGTTCTGTCTGTATTCTTTCGGCGACATGTTTTTCTTCTTATGAAAAGAACGGGAAAAATAAAATCCGTTGTCAAAGCCGACCGAGTTGGCAATCGCAGTAATGGAAAGTGAAGAGTGCTGTAATAGATAGCACGCCTGTTTCATGCGAAAATCCGTCAGGTATTCTTTCGGTGACTGGTGCATGACCAGTTCGAAGGAACGGAACAGGTGACTTCGGCTCAGACCGACGTAAGCGGCAATGTCCTCGATCGTGATCGGATAGGAATAATTGGAACTGATGTATTCGATGCTTTTCTGCACATAAGTCTGGGCAGTGTTGGAAGTCTCCTTTTTCTTTGCATCGCGCACGAGAAGCGAGAGGGTCAGATAGAGCTGACCGGTCATCTCGACCAGATGCTCGAACTCGTTTCCACGGGTCTCATAAATGCGTAGCAGATTTTCCTTGATCAGATTTCCGTGCGGTGCATTATGGATATAGGGATGCGTCGCGGAAAAATCGGTTGCAGTCAGGATGGTGGCTGCGTCGCTTCCGTTAAAACCAACCCACGCATATTCCCAAGGATCGCTTTCGTCTGCCTGATAGACAACTTCAGTGTTTGGATAGATCAAAAAGACATCCCCTGCCTGCAAGTGGTGTGTTGCGCCTTTGACACGATAAGTGCCTTTGCCGGAGATTACATAATGGATCAGGTAATGATCGCGGATTCCGGGTCCCCATTGATAGCCGGGATCACAGCGTTGGCAGCCGACGTTGTAAACGCTTAAAGAGACAAGTTCCTTGTCTGTGGCCTTATAAGAATTCTTATAATTTTCACTCATCTGATACCTCCGATCCGTTCGTATTGCAGTGTAGTTAGTATATCCGTTTATCTGCATCATACTCGAAAAAAAGTATGTATGCAACAAAATTATATGTTTTTTGCACATTTGCTTCTGTACAAGTGTATCTTGTTAGGCTACAATGTGTATAGCAATAAGACATGAACTTAGGAAAAGGAGAGAGTGATTATGGCAATTTTAGTTACGGGTGGAGCCGGATATATCGGAAGTCATACATGCGTTGAGTTACAGAACGCCGGATATGATGTCGTTGTACTTGACAATCTGTCCAACTCATCAGAGAAGTCTCTGGAGAGAGTTGAGGCTTTGACTGGAAAGAAAGCCAAATTCTATAAAGGAGACATTCTTGATCGTGATATCTTAAATAAGATCTTTGCAGAGAACGAGATCGAGTCATGTATCCATTTTGCAGGACTGAAAGCGGTAGGCGAGTCCGTTGCAAAACCTTGGGAATATTATAACAACAATATCGCAGGAACATTGACACTGGTTGATGTGATGCGTCAGAACGGATGCAAGAATATTATCTTTTCTTCTTCCGCAACTGTATACGGAGATCCTGCGGAGATCCCGATCACAGAGAATTGCCCGAAGGGACAGTGCACCAATCCTTATGGATGGACAAAGTCTATGCTTGAGCAGATCTTAAGCGATCTCTATAAGGCAGACAACGAGTGGAATGTTATCCTTCTTCGTTACTTTAACCCGATCGGAGCTCATCCGAGCGGAACAATGGGAGAGAATCCAAACGGTATCCCGAACAACCTGATGCCGTATATCACACAGGTTGCTGTCGGAAAGTTAAAGGAACTCGGTGTATTCGGAAACGATTACGATACTCCGGACGGAACCGGTGTGCGTGATTACATCCATGTTGTTGACCTTGCTGCAGGACATGTAAAGGCACTCAAGAAGATCGAGGAGAAGGCTGGTCTGTGCATCTACAACCTTGGAACCGGACACGGATACAGCGTTCTTGATATTGTTAAGAACTTTGAGGAAGCAAATGGAATCAAGATTCCATACAGCATCAAGGATCGTCGCCCGGGCGATATCGCAACATGTTATTGTGATCCGTCTAAGGCTGCAAAAGAACTTGGCTGGAAAGCACAGTACGGAATCCGTGAGATGTGTGCAGATTCATGGAGATGGCAGAAGAATAATCCGAACGGATACGAGGATTAATCGAATAAAATAAGCAGAGAAACAGGCGTTGTAATTTGGTACAAATACAACGTCTGTTTTTTGTGTATTTCGTGGAAAATGCCTGTGGATCCTTTAAATGATTGACCATGCGCTTTCAAAAAGACTATAATTACATTTGGGTAGAGTATAAAATTTAATAAGGAGGACACAGATATGACACAGAGTTATGAAGCACCACAGGTAATGTCGCTGAGCAACACGAATGAGGGTGTATATCTCGCAAGTGGCGGGGGAGCATCCTGGAATATCAATGTGAGCGATGTGCAGACATGGAACGGCACGGATCATGTTTTTGAGGCGGAATGCACACTGAATGCCGGAACAGAAACAAATGTTAACGGACTTACCATTCAGATGCAGTTTAATTATCCTTTGGCAGGTGCAAGACTTGACGGCAGCGAGTTTGTATGTTCCTACAGTGGTAATACGGTAACGCTCGTTTCGAATGGTTCCAAGTCGTGCGGACCGGGATACAAAGTGTATGCACAGGTTTGGGTTCATACAGGGGATGAAGCAACCTCGAGAGCTTTAAGCTGTACGTCTTATAGTTGTGTATAAAATTTAAATTTTCGAATTTGTACAAAAAATATACAAAATATGCTTGACGAACCGGGAACCGTATGATAGTATAATAGACGGTTCGTTGGTCAAGCGGTTAAGACGCCGCCCTCTCACGGCGGAAACACGGG
>CAVHWG010000176.1:0-16637 GCA_963639645.1 Firmicutes bacterium TM09-10
CGCTCCGGCTCATAGAAGATTGCACACATATACATAATAAGCATCAATGCAACGCTCCACAAATACTCCATATCACGGAAGAATACTCCAAGTGTCGCAAGAATAAATCCGCAACCTACGGAAATCATGAGGATCAGTATCAGAGCAATCGGTGCCTGAATCAGATAAATGGTGGGTTTTACCTGAAGAACAGCAGCAACTACAACCAGTACGATCAAAGAGATCAGGAAAATAATATAGTTGTACAAAATGCTTGATAATGTATAAAGATATTTGGGAACATATACTTTTTTGATCATAGAAGCATTCTTTCGAATAGACGAAAGTGCGGCCTTTGTCGCTGTGGAATAAAAGCTGAAAAGCAGACGTCCGCACAAAATATATACGGAAAATTCCTTCGTTCTGTTGCCTAAAATGGTACCGAATACAACCGTCAATACGATCATTGTACACAGTGGCTCCAGTAACGACCAGATAATTCCAAGATAGGATCTTCTGTATTTGAGTTTAATGCCTTTTTTAACAAGTTCGCTCAGCAGAAAGCGATAATTTACAAATGAATCAATATATTTTTTCATATCTACCTCGTTGCGTTTATTTTACAAATTCAGCCTATTTTACCAAGTAATATGCTATACGTCAAATTCTGCCCATACTTTCATCTTATGATCCACACGTTTTTCTACAGGCGGAAGTACCATATAATCGCCAAATATCTGTCTTAAATACCGGTCGTAACAGCCTGGCGCACAATACTGCTTTCCCTCAAATGTCACATTGGTAAATGCGACCACCTCATCATGCAGACAACGCTCCCCCACACCATAGATGCCGTAAGTAATCGCACCTACATATTTAGATTGATCATAATCATACCGTCTGGCAATGCGATCCATCTTATCGATAACGCGCTGATACCCAACACATCTCATAAGAAGAACGATCGGTGTCTTCGCGATAATATGCCCCGGCGATGTGCCCTTGCCGATCTTGGCTCTGGCATTCTGGATCATATAGCGCATCTTTTTCATCTTCCGAAAAAGACGAGCCGCTTCCTTTTCATCCTCCGGCCATCCATCCTGCGGAAAGATATCCAGAAACAGATGCAATACCTGACACTTATTTCTGATATACTGTGAACTGCTGCGCTCCAGATGTGTCCCTGTATGGATCAATTCGCAATACGGATTGGACAAAGTACCTTCCTCGCCGCTGATCGCCTGTAAATGCTCACTCACCGGTTCCTGTTTCACCAGTTCAAGGAATCTCTCATAATCCTTTCTCGGCATACCGACATCAATATCATCATCCCACGGAATAAATCCCTGATGTCTTACTGCACCAAGCAGGGTTCCGCCCACCAGATAATAGCGGAGTCCGTGTTTCTGACAGTAGGCAACAAATTCATCCAACATATCTTTTAAAACCTGTTGGATCTGTGTCTTGTCAAGCAGCCTCGGTGCTTCATACTCTCCCGGCAGTTTGAGATCATACAACACATGATGCTCTCTTTTCTCCTCCGGCGGAATTTCCATATAATTTCCATACAGTCTTGTCAGATAATTCTCATAATCACTTGTAACACATAACATGTGACCCTCAAACGGCATCTTCTGCGTTCTCATAAACGCATCTCTTCGGTACAATTCTCCAAAGAAATGATTCCTTCCCGACGGAATGGTAATATATTCGGATTGTTCATCCGTACATTGTGCCATCTTCTTCTGCACACTGCTATACAATCCCTTCGGATTGCATGCAAAAAAAGCCCCGATACATCGTTTCACAAACATGATCGCGCTTGCTTTACGGTTGCCTTCCGCGAGTTTTTTAAACTCATCGCGCCATGCGTACATTCGATAGCACGACAAAAAAAGAAGTCCTGTCTGAACACAGATTCCATGCCAGGCACGATGTACGGCATTATTATAAGTATTTTCTATAATAAAAATATCCAGCTTGATCCCGCAATCCTCTTTTTTCTGATTCCGGTATTCCTGAAATACGGTATTCCTTCTGTGCACCTGAATAAAAGAGCTCAAATACCCTTCTGTATAAAGCGGTGCTTCTATATAATACTTGTCCGGATATCTGTTCTCGATCGCATCGATCAGCTGTGGAATACACTTACGGGGAATATTCAGATCAATGTCATCATCCCAAGGGATAAACCCGCCATGTCTTACCGCACCAAGTGCCGATCCGCCTCCCAACATATAAGGAATTCCGTTCTCGTCACACAGTGCGATCACATCCAAAGCAGCTTCTAGCACTACTTTCTTGATTGCCTCCGTCTCTTCATCCGTCAATCGATGCAGACCGTTTTTTCTAGACAAATTTTCTTTTAATAATTCATTTGTCTGTAACACTGCCATATTATCTTCCTGCTTTCAATTTTGCAAAAAGTTTCGTATTGCGTTCCTTCACAAACGTAATGATCGCAGACTCCAACCATGTGAGATAAGTATTCTTCCAACGGATTGGAATCAGCATGATCTTCATATATTTCGAGTGCGGTTGTGCAAGTTTTAACGTCTCATCTACGCGCGGATTATGAAGCATCTTCTTAATCTCTGCACGTCTTTCTTTTCCGTTTAATGTACATTTTGAGCTTGTGACATTGGCAATGCAGCCCACCATTCGCTCGATATAACGCCGCGCGATCATCTCCTGTGTCGGAGCATTATCCACCCCCCATTCACGATACAGATCCAGCATCCATCCATGCTCTTCCTCGCGTTTCTCATACATATCCGCACGATATGCCGCAGTCTCCGACTCCGCACGCGCACGGATGAAATGATAATAAGCCTTTGTGGAGATCACGACCGATTCCACATTTCGAATATAACTGATATTAAAAGGGAAGTCATCCCACAACGTCTGCGGGAAATACAATCCATGCTCTCTCATATAATCAAGTCGATACAATTTATTCCAAGGAGTGTATAACATGTTTCGATCAAAGTAACGATACGATTCTTCCCGAAAAGATTTTGCATCTGTGAAAACTCTATCATCCACACAGATTTTCTCACTCAGATGCTTGTCCCCATAATAGGTATCAATGTAATATCCACATACTACAAGCTGTGCATTGTTCTGCTCCGCCATATCGTACATATCCTGAAGCATCGTTTTCTCAGCCCAGTCATCCGAATCAAGAAAATATACATATTTCCCCTGTGCCATATCGATTGCGGTATTTCTTGCACTCGGTGCACCACCGTTCTCTTTATGGATCACACGGATACGAGCATCCCTTCTGGCATACTCATCACAGATCTCTCCGCTTCGGTCCGGCGTTCCGTCATCCACGATCAGGAATTCATAATCAGCAAATGTCTGTGCCAAGATGCTCTCGATCGCTTTGCCCACATATTCCTCTACTTTATATACAGGCATAATGATGCTCATCTTTACATCACTCATAGATAACTCCTTTGCTTCATTCTTGTATTTTTTAATCCGACTCTTTCTTGATCGCAGTCGTCTGATTCTGATCCACGCCCTCCGTATTCTCCCGCACAAACAGGATCTTAAACGTCAGGAACAGAATCTTGATATCCATCCATACCGAATAATTTTCAATATAGGTCAGGTCAAGCTTTAATTTGTCATACGGTGTCGTATTGTACTTGCCGTACACCTGCGCATAACCGGTAAGTCCCGCCTTTACTTTCAGTCGAAGCACGAACTCCGGAATCTCTTCCGTATACTGATCCGCGATCACCTGACGCTCCGGTCTCGGGCCGACCACAGACATCTCGCCTTTTAGAATATTGAACAGCTGTGGCAGTTCGTCAAAATGGATCGCACGGATCACACGTCCGACCGGCGTCACACGGGCATCCCCCTTGGCCGCCAGTCGTGCGCCCGCATCCTCGGAATGTACCGACATACTGCGGAACTTGTAGATCATGAACGGTTGTCCGTCTTTTGTAAGACGTTCCTGCTTATACAGGATCGGACCATGGTCATACAGCTTGATGGCAAGCACGATCACCAGCATAAACGGCGATGCGATCACAATGCCGATCAGGGAAAGTATAATGTCCATAACACGTTTCGCAAACTGTTCCACGATACTGAGTCCCTGATTGCGGGACAGCAGAAGCGGTGTATCAAACAGATGAATATCATCCGCTCCTCTGAACAGGATATCTGAGATCTTCGGTGTCACGTATGTTCGCACCGATTCCTGATAACAGTATTTCATGATCTGGTTGCGCGCCTCCGAAGGGAGATCACATAAAACAACAGCATTGTATTTCTTGATCATCGGATAGAGCTTCTCATAACCGATGCGGTAACTCTCCGCCGCACAGATATTGTACTTGTCTTTTCTGGTGTTGATCTTCGCGATCAGATCATCCGGGGAGTAATTTCCGTAAATGACCAGAAGCTGTCTCGGCGGATACAGATGCTGGTACAACTTTCGCACGATCACAACCCACGGCACAATGAATATGATCTCCGTCAACGTCATCAGCATCAGCGGACGCGGACTCAGATAATCATTTGCAACCAGACAGATCTCGAAGTATGACACGATCATCGCAAGAAAAACAGCCAGGATCTGTGACAAAATAATATCGGACACTCTCATATATCCGATACGGTAACCACCGAATACCTTCGTGAAGAAGAACACGAACAGCACATACATACCGATGACTGCCCAGTTACCTCTTCGGAAAAACGTATTCGCCTTATCCAATTGTGGAACGTACATGACATACCATACCCAGCCAAAGCACAACGCCTCCATCGCCAGCGTCAGTACGTTCGCCGCAAAGTTTAGTAAATGTTTGTATTTTTCCTTCATACGATTCTATTTCCTCGCAGTGTATAAATTTGCGCTTATTCTCCTAATCCACTCTCGATGTACGCGATCAGTGAGTCCAAAGCTTCCTTCTCATCCTCGCCCTCGCAGATCAGTGTAATCTCATCTCCCGACTTAATGCAGGCTCCGAGCACACTGAGAACACTCTTTGCATTCGCAGTATTTCCCCTGTATTCAAATGTAACCTTACTCTTAAATTTCATTGCCTCTTTGCAGAGGTTGCCGGCAGGGCGCAGATGCAGCCCTGTCGGATTCATGATCTTAATTGCCTGTGACAGCACAATAAATCCCTCCTAAATCATCACTTTCATGATGAGATCCGCAAGTTTTCTCGCTTCCTCATCAATGACCGCCTGATCCTTGCCTTCAATCATCACCCGAACGAGTGGTTCTGTGCCGGACGGGCGGATCAGCACTCTCCCCTCTCCGGCAAATTTATCTTCCAGTTCCTTGATTGCATCTGCAATCTCGCTGTATTCCATATAGCTTTCTTTTTTATGGTTCGGAACCTTGGCATTCACCAAAGCCTGCGGCAGTACTTCCATCACCTTTGCAAGTTCCGACAGTTTCTTGCCGGTATCCACCATAACCTGTAACAGATGGAGTGCTGTAAGCAATCCATCACCGGTCGTATTATCATCTAAGAAGATCACATGGCCTGACTGCTCACCGCCAAGATTATAGCCGTTCTCAAGCATATTTTCAAGTACGTAGCGATCTCCGACTTTCGTTTTCTCAACATGGATGCCTTTCTTCTTACCCATGATGGAGAAACCGAGGTTCGACATAACCGTGACAACGATCGTGTCCTTGGCCAGTTTGCCCTTCTTCTTTAAGTAGTTTCCACAGATAGCCATCACAACGTCACCGTCGATCAGCTTTCCGTTCTCATCAACCGCAAGCATACGATCCGCATCACCGTCAAAAGCGATACCCACATCCGCTTTCTCCGATACCACACGGGCACACAGTTCATCCATGTGTGTCGATCCACAGTTGGAATTGATATTCGTTCCATCCGGAGAGGTATGTATTGCGATCAGATTTGCCCCGAGATCCTTTAATGTCTTAACCGAGGTATAAGAACTTGCACCTTCGGCACAATCCACAACGATCTTCAGTTTTGACAGATCCACCGGAACCGTCTTCTCCTGATAATGAATGTATTCCTCCACGATATCCTGACGATATTCGACCTTACCGATTCCCGGTCCGATTGGAAATACAACGTCTTCCATCTGATTGCGGATCAAAGCCTCTATCTCATCCTCCAACGCATCGGACAGCTTATAACCGTCTCCGTTGAAAAACTTGATTCCGTTAAATTCCATCGGATTGTGCGATGCGGAAATAACAACTCCCGCATCAACCTTATGCTTACGTGTAAGATAGGCGATTGCCGGGGTAGGTGCAACTCCAACATAGATTGCATTTGCTCCCACCGAACAGATACCAGCCATCAAAGCGCTTGCGAGCATTCCGCCGGAAATACGTGTATCACATCCCACAATGATCGTCGGCTGATGCGACTGTTCCTTCGTCAGCACATAAGCACCCGCCTGACCAAGCTGCATTGCCAGCTCGATCGTCAGCTCTGTTCCTGCAACACCTCTGACACCGTCTGTTCCAAACATTCTAGCCATATTCAATAACTCCTTGTTGTCCTCTTATTTACTATAAATGATTAATTGTTACCCTCATCGGATGGTGTATCGTCAGTGTCCGATGTATCATCATCGGAATCACCCGAATCCGGCTCAGAGTCCCCACTGTCCGAGTTCTTCTTCGTAATTTTCACCTCTACCGATACCGTGCGCGCCGCATAATTTTCTTCATCAAGCGTAAGTTCCAGATTTACCTGATGAAGACCCTCTTCCATACCCGACACATCGATTGCTGCGGCAATATCCGCAACCGTCAATTTATTTAAGTCATTCTGCAGACCACTGACCGTAATCGTGACTGCATTCTGCTCAAATGCAAGTTCATAGCCATCCTCAAGTCCGTTGACCGCAATGTCGTCAGACGAGATGGTAAATGTCTTCGACTGGTAGGCCTCGATCCGTACCGTGACCGTCACGGTCGCATCCGCCGTATCCACCAGTTCCACATCATCCGGAAGATATTCCGTGATGTCGATCGTTGTTGTGAGATCATCTCTCGCTCCGCTCACATTCAGAACCTCCGCCGGAATCGCCAGTGACATGATCGGATTAAGAACCGAAGTGGCTCCCTTGATCCGGACATTCTCCGGATCACTGGTAATCTCAACCACACGATAATCGCCGGAAGGGGTACCGCTTGTCGAGAAAGACAACGGAATCTCTTTTACGCGAAGAATCTTCGCCGCGATCGTAACCGTTGAATTATTGTATTTAAGTCTCGTCGTATCGATTTCATTGCCATCCGCATCATAGAAGACCGGAAGCACATTATCCGAAAGGTTCATCGACATACCTTCCACATCGATCGTTGCGACAACGCTGTCGATCTGATCCACAATGGTAGCCGGCCCCGTCACATTGAGCACGTTCGGATTCGTAACCGTCACTTCACCGAGCGCATAACCGTCCGCAACCTGTCCGGTCGTGTCTGCCGTAATCATAAACCTTCTGCTCACCAGATCATCCAGAGAAATCTCCAGATATTGGTTCTTACCATTGTACTTCAGTGAAGAATTCGAACGGCGGCTCGTCACCTCGATCGGCACACGCGCGCTCTTGTTGTCCTCATTCATAATCATGCGGTTCATATCCGCTGTTGCGGTAAAATCCGTATCTTCAAGCTTGTTGATCACGCTGCGTTTCGCCGTAACGGAAAATGTGATCGTGTTTGTTCCGTCCAGAATTTCATAGCACTTGTTCATATCCGTGATCGTCGACTCGTTTTCCACCGTGACATTCGTTGTAAAACGCACCGTCTTATTCGGGTCATCTATATTATATACGACCAGCCACAGAATAAATGCAAAAACAACTGCAAGAATTTTATACCCGATATTATTCACCAGAGTTTTGAGAATTTTATTTGCCATTCTTCAACCTCCTTCTGATGAGTTCAAGGCCGGTAACTTCACGACTGTGATTCTGCAGATAACGCAGCTTCTCGCGAAGGAAATCCGCATCCACACCGTGATAGATCTGTCCCCGCTGCGCAATGGAAACCTTACCGGTCTCCTCCGACACAACGATGGTCAGAGAATCACTGACCTCACTGATGCCGACCGCCGCACGATGACGCGTTCCGAGATCCTTGCTGAGTGCAAGGCTGTCAGACAGTGGCAGATAACAGGTGGCAGATACCACGCGGTCACCTCTTACAATAACAGCACCGTCATGGAGCGGAGTATTCTTTTCAAAAATATTGATCAAAAGCTGACTGCTTAAGATGGCATCCACATCGATTCCGGTACGGACATATTCATTGAGAAGGATCTCATCTTCCACAACAATCAGTGCTCCGGTACAAACCTTGCCCATCGCATAGCTTGCCTTGATCAGTTCCTCGATCGTGCGGTCCGAGAATCGGTCATTCTCCGCCTTGCCGAGATTAAACCAGCGTCCGAACAGATTCTTACCGCCAAGATTCTCAAGCGCCTTGCGAAGTTCCGGCTGGAAAATGATAACCAGCGCAAGAAGTCCCACGCTCAGCAGATTCTCGGCCAGCCAAAGGATCGTGTTCATGTGGAAAATAAGTGCCACCAGGATAAAGATCAGAATGATCATAATACCCTTAAACAGATTCCACGCGCGCGTATTCTTGATCCATAACAGGATATAATAAAACAGGAAAGAGATGATCAGAATTTCCACGAAATCCACAGGAGACATTGAGATATCCGGGAAATCAAGTGCACCTATCGTGCGATCATATAATTCCGTTATCGTACTTGGAAAATTCTGCATAATTCCTCCTTCCTTTCCACGCATCCGCGCTTCTTAATTATTTTAATAAATCCTCATCAATATCCAGTTCCTTTGCGATCACCTTGCGGGACGTCTCCTCCTCTTCCGGAGTCAGTGTCTTCTTCGAATGGTCGATACGCTTGCCCATGCTCGCCGTATTGCCGAAGTGCTTTACCGTCACTTCCTTGACCGCAACCATCTTCTTCGGAACTGCTTTCACATAATAGTAATAATCATCATCTTCAAACTGTACCCGCTCCGTTCTCGCATAGTCGAGATTCATGAACAGGAACTCGATTACAAAACCGATCAGAAGTGAAACGATATTGCCGATCAGAAGTCCCAGTGTCTTGTCCGAAATATTCAGCACAAGATATCCGACGAACAAACCGACCACTTCGATCAATGTACCGGATATGATTGCCAGCGTCCACGCATGATCCACTTCCAGTCTGCGGACCACATACACAACGATCGCCGCAACCGTGAAGATTGCGATCACGAGATACATCTCCTTATTGCTCAAAAGCTGTCCGACCGAAATATCAAACTTCGAGGAAGCCGCTGCTGTCCCTCCGTCGGTAACAACCGCCTTCAGTGTACCGGAATTCTGCTGGATACCGTCTAAGAAATAATAGATCACGGTTCCGCAGATGATTGCGATCACCGAATAGGCATTGCGAAGCAGCGAACAGCCGACCGGCATCACATACGGAATGCGCAGCTTAAAACATACCGGCGTCAGAACCGCTGCCAGTCCGTTCTTCGGTGCAAACCGGAAATATAAAAAGAACAATGCAGCCATAAGTACCAGTGTCGTCACTGCAACTTCCATCGACAGTGCATACATGTCTGCCAGCACAACGAACGCCGCCAGCCAGATCATCGCATTCACCGGCAGGATCGCACAGACCAATGCCAGAATGAGTGCAACTGGAAACCGGCTGATCTTCTCCATGTATCCGATATTCGTATTGATCATTGTAAAAAGCAGCATTGCCACAATAAATTTCACAACCGGAAACAAATACGTCTCGTACTTGCTGTAAAAACGGATCAGACGATCCTTAATCTCCAATAAATTTGTCATATAGCTTCTCCTATGCCTTCAGTTTGTCTTCACGGCGATACATTCTGCGTACTTTCTTTAAATGTCCGATGTACTTGCGAAGTTCCCTCCTGCCCTCCGCATACCGGATGCTGTAAACAAAGACCGTCACCAGAAGATAGATTGCCATAAATCCCACATAAATCAAAAGGAACCGGATTATCAGGTTCATCAGATCCGCAGAATTTATGAAAGTGATCGCAGCATTCATATCACCGATCACCCACAGTGCCACAAGAAGACCGAACGCGATCGTCCCCGAGAAAAAACTTTTCACAAGTTCTTTGCCGACGTAGTCCCATATATAATATTCTCCCATCTGATGACACTTCTTGTCCTCGTATTGATCGTACACCGCCATCTGATACAGTTCTTTGACTCGTTCTTCGTTGATCATCTTGTCCTCCTGCTTATAATTGGACACAATTACACATTATTTTGTATTATACCACATCTGCTAATGATTTCAAAGAAAGAATTGCAATCCGGGCGATTCTTAAAAAAGTCGTAAGAAAAAAGACCCCGGATATTCCACATATCCAGGGTCTGCTGTACTAATTTTTCAGGAATCTCATGCGCTCATGGTCTCTCTCCAGACGCTTGTTTTCACTCGGATCGAATTTCGGAGCATAAGCACTGTGGAGTGTCATTGCCAGCTTGTTCTTACACTCATCGCAATACCTGCCGCTACGAATCATCTTTCCGCAGCTTTCACAGGTAATCCCTGCTTCGGATGCATCCGACAGGATCAGCCTCTCCTCGCGGACCCACTGCCGGATCTGCTTGACCGACACATCCAGTTCACGGGATACGGCCTCCATAGTGGAATGCGGATTCTCTTCTATGTATTTCTTCACTTCCTGAAATTTATCTTCCAACTTCTTGTGGCATTCAGGACAAATTTTTTCGTTGTTCAACACATTAAACAGTCGTCCGCATCCTCTGCAATTCGTAACGTTCATGATGTTCCCTCCTTCATGTGCCAGCCCAATTTTCCGTTCATCCCCCAAGCTGACATCTTACATAACAATTCCCTCTCCCGTACAGAGCGTCAGGAAAAACACCTGCTCCACTCCACATCGACACAGTTCCCGCGCCACCGCTTCCACGGTACTTCCGGTCGTATAGATGTCATCGACGATCAGGACCTTCTTATATTTTACTATAAAGTCCGCGGCCTGAAAAGCCTTTTTCAGGTTGTTTTTACGTTCTTCATCACTCAAAAGCTTCTGTGGACGTGTATTTTTTGTCCGGCGCACGCCATCTCTGACAAACGGAATCCCCAGAATCGCGGCAAGCTCCTTCGCAAAGATTTCCGCCTGATTATATCCTCTTTTCCTCTGCTTCGGCCGATACATCGGAACTGGCAGAACAGCCTCGGCTCCGATCTGTTTCAGCCAGTCCGCCTGCCCCGCCGCAGCCCGCTCCGCAAAAAAGCGTGCATACTCTCTTCTGTTCGAATATTTAAACCGGTATACGGATCTGCGCACCTCTCCCTTGTAGAGGTAGACCGAACGCCCCTGCACACAGAAAAGAGGCTGCCTTGCTGCCATACGCTTCCTACAGTCAAAGCAATACTCCTGCTCCGCAGATGCCAGCGGCTTACCGCACCGGTAACACACCGTTGTTCCGACCGGGTACAGTTTATGCATACAGTCCGGATGCACACGCTGCCCCGCGCGGATCAGCTCCGCCTCAAGGATTCCGTCACACACCGCGCAGCGCGGTGGAAACAGGATCTGTAATAAACCTTCCCCGATTATGACTCCTCCTTCGCCCATCCGAATGCATAATGCACCGCTTTGTTCCACTCTCTGCGTTTCTTTGCACGGGCATCCGGCTGCATCTGTGGCGTAAACACGCGATCCAGCTTTTGGTTCTTGATCACTTCATCCTTATTCTTCCAGTATCCCACAGCCAGTCCGGCGAGATAGGCCGCACCGATTGCCGTGGATTCCACGCATGCTGGACGGTTGACCGGAACCCCCAGGATATCCGACTGAAACTGCATAAGAAAATTATTGGCGCTTGCGCCGCCATCCACCTTGAGCGTCCGCACTTCGATTCCAGAGTCCGCCTGCATCGCATCAATGACATCGCACACCTGAAGAGAGATCGACTCCAGCGTTGCCCGGATAATATGATTCTTGTTTGTGCCTCTCGTAATACCGACGATCGTTCCTCTTGCATACTGATCCCAGTGCGGCGCACCAAGCCCGGTAAAAGCCGGAACCACATAACATCCACCTGTGTCTTCCACCTTGGATGCCATATACTCCGAATCCGCCGAGGAATCAATGAGACGCAGTTCATCGCGCAGCCACTGGATTGCGGCGCCCGCAACGAAGATGGAACCCTCAAGCGCATAATTCACCTCACCGTCAAGCCCCCATGCGATCGTGGTAACGAGTCCGTTCTTTGAGAACACCGGCTTGTCTCCGGTATTCATCAAAAGAAAGCAGCCGGTTCCGTAGGTGTTCTTCGCCTCACCCTCATGGAAACAGGTCTGTCCGAAGAGCGCCGCCTGCTGATCTCCTGCCGCTCCGCTGATCGGAATCGTCCCGCCGAAAAACGATGCGTCCGTGCTGCCATACACACAGCTTGACGGCATCGGCTTCGGAAGCATGCTCCGCGGAATCTGAAGTTCCGCAAGGATCTCATCATCCCAGTCAAGTGTATTGATATTAAAAAGCATGGTTCTGCTCGCATTGGAATAGTCGGTGACATGAACACGCCCCTTCGTCAGTTTCCAGATCAGCCACGTCTCCACCGTTCCGAACAGCAGCTTTCCTTCCTCTGCGAGTGCACGCGCACCCTCCACATGATCCAGGATCCATTTGATCTTGGTCGCTGAAAAATAGGCATCGATAATAAGACCTGTCTTCTTTCGATAAGTCTCCTCTAAGCCTTTTGCTTTTAATGCATCTGCAATATCCGATGTTCTGCGGCACTGCCAGACGATCGCGTTATAGACCGGCTCTCCGGTCTCCTTATTCCAGACGATTGCAGTCTCGCGCTGATTCGTGATGCCAATGGCGGCGATATCCTCCGCCTTGGCATTGATCATGCTCATTGCCTCTACTGCAACACCGAGCTGGGTAGACCAGATCTCATTTGCATCGTGTTCTACCCAGCCCGGATTTGGAAATATCTGGCGAAATTCTTTCTGTGCCATGGAGCAGATATTGCCCGATCGATCGAACAGGATACAACGGTTGCTCGTTGTACCCGCATCTAACGCCATAACGTATTTTGCCATAAAAACCCCTTTATGCTGTAACTGTTTGATTATCCAAGACGAATACAATTGATCATATCAATCTTGGCTGCCTTTTCTTCGAATTCACTCTCGCTCATCTCTGCGGTCGTAAATCCAACCTCTCCTTCGATTCCCGCATTCACGTATGTAACCTTGCCGAATGCGCTCTCAACTGCTGCCTGATCGGAAGATGTGCGTACAAAGAAGCTGTTGCGGCTGTCCTTGTAATCGACAAGCTCGATTTTCTCCGGCTTCCAGTCAATGTAAATATTGGTGTTCTTGTGCTTTACCATATCCACAACATCGGCTACGACTGCACTGGCAGTCGGAAGCTTTCCTGCGCCGCTGCCGTAGAACATCGCATCGCCGAGCACGTTTCCGTGTACGAAGATTCCGTTGAATACACCGTTGACACCACAAAGCGGATGCTCTGCGGCAAGCATGAACGGTGCTACCATACAGCTGTAGCTTGCACCGACCCTACGGCTGGATGCCAGAAGCTTGATGGAACGGTTCATGGCCTCTGCGTATTTGAAATCGGTTGCGGTAATCTTGGTGATTCCCTCACAGTGAATATCCTCGAAATCAACCTGCTGTCCACATACCAGTGAAGTCAGGATGGCGATCTTACGGCAAGGATCATGTCCCTCGATATCCGCGGTCGGATCCTTCTCTGCGTATCCCTTATCCTGTGCATCCTTTAATACCTCATCAAAGTCCGCACCTTCCTGTGCCATCTTGGTCAGCATGTAGTTGGTCGTTCCGTTTAAGATACCGGTAATCTCCTCGATCTCATCTGCGGTCAGACACTTGTTGAGCGGACGGATGATCGGGATACCACCACCGACACTAGCCTCAAACTGGAAGTTTACATTGTGGTCGCGCGCGATTTTGATCAGCTCCGCACCTTTGGCTGCCACAAGGTTCTTGTTGGAAGTTGCCACCTGCTTACCTGCCTCAAGCATTGCCTTTACAAACGTATAAGCCGGCTCAACGCCTCCCATAGTCTCAACAACGACACCGATCTCCGGGTCATTGACGATCACCTGATAATCATGAACGATCGCATTCTCCATCGGATCTCCCGGGAAATCACGAAGGTCAAGGATATATTTTACCTCGATCTCCTCTCCGGCTCTCTCTGCGATCTTATCTCTGTTAATTCTTAATACATCTACAACACCTGATCCGATGGTGCCGTAACCCATAACTGCTATCTTCATCTTTTTCACTCCCTGGCTAAAATTTTTGCGTAATGAATGCCTTGCACGGATTCAATACTGTTCTTCATCACTTCCAGATCACCGGTTGCCGGAAAGACATCGATACTCAGTGAAAGCGACGCGATCCCATTGACCGGAATACTCTGATGAATGGTCAGAACATTCGCATGAAAATCGGCGATCGTCTTGAGTACGAGTGACAAAATGCCCGGCTCGTCATTGAGCTGGATTACCATTGTAACTGTCTTGCCTTTTGCATTCTCGTGATACGGAAAGATATCATCTTTGTACTTGTAAAAGGAGCTTCTGCTGATGCCGACCGCCTCGGTGGCATCCTGAACCGATGTCATCTTACCGGAGTCGAGCAGACGCTTGGCTTCCACAACTTTGAGCAGTACCTCCGGCACAGCTTTTTCTTTTAAGACGAAGAAAGATGCTTTCTCTGACATCTCTTACCTCCTCTGCATTGTCTTTCTATGACCGACATTTGTGCTCACTCGAAAGATTTTAACACAGTAGAGCGTAGAACGCAAGACCTTCTCTTATGCTCTCGGCTTTCCGCAATTACTGCAGAAGTTACCGAAATTTACCTGCCCGCAGGAGCAGGTCCAGTCTGTCGATGGCGCCGGTTTGCCACAATTGCTGCAGAATTTTCCTGCATTTACCTGACCACACGAACAGGTCCAGCCTGCTGCCGGATTCGGTTGCGCACCGTTCATCTGGCCCATGCCCATGTTCATCTGGTTCATATTGTTCTGCGCCTGCTGGTTCATCTGCATCTGTGCCATATTGACGGAAGATGCATTGCCCACAATGGAGCCTCCGATATTACCTGCCATACCCATGCCCATAAAGCCTGCCATCGCACCGTTGGCATTGCTTCCGGCTGCCTCGAGTCCTCTTGCGGCAGCGGCCTGTACATACCCCTCACGGATCGTCGGGTCAGAGAGCATCGCACCCTCATTTCTTAAGTTGATGAGCTTCTGCGACTCCTCATTGTAAGAGATGCTGATACCGACGGCCTGAACTTCCATTCCCCGAGTCTGTTTCCACTCCTCATCGAGGATGTTTGACATATACTGTCCAAGTTCTCTTGCCTTGCTCGATACAAACGAGATGCGGATTCCGTCTGCAGACATCTGATTGATTGCAGACTGCAGCGCCTCTAAGAACTCGGAGAGATACTGCTCGTTGATCTCGTCGATCTCCACGTGATCCTTGTTCTTCGGAATTGCCTCTGCGTAAAACAGCAGCGGATTCGTGATCTTGATCGAATAATTTCCGTGTGCTCTCAGAAAAAGTTCCGCATTGTAGAACGAATCAAAGTAGTTGACCGGCTGTCTTGTGCCGAACTTGATTCCTTTGATCTCCTGTAAGTTAATAAAGAATACCTGCTGCTTTGTCGGTGTCTGACCGCCAAACTTGAAACGCTTAAACGCCTCGGAGAGCGAATCCCCGAACTGTCCGTTAAACGTTGACGGAAGTGCCGAATTGTTGACGGTGTAATATCCCGGCTCTGCCGTATAATCCACGATCTTACCGCCGTCCACAAGAATCATGAACTGATTATCGTATACATGGATCACTGAACCGTTGGATACCGTGTTATCGGTTCCCTTGGTATTCTGTCCGCGACGGATCTGTACACCTTTTGTAAAAACCGTCTGATCAGCCATATTGTCCGGCTCATAGACTTCAAGCCACTGATCCGCGAAACCGCCTTTGACCAAATCTGCAGCAGCCTTGATAATTCCCATAATTTTTCTCCTTTTCCCTTAATTATAATCGTTGAGATCCAACTTCATATGTTTTATGCAATGACCAAACCTTCGTGTTGACCGGTGTCACCTTGGTACCACAGTATTCGCAGTGCTTATCGCCCAGACTCCCAGCACGACAACGATCGCCACGCACAGAAGTACCACCCACACGATTATTTTTCCTGTCATTACGTATCTTCCTCCATCGACTTCGGGCATCCAAGACTCAGCCACTTCAGATAACCGTTGATAAACGGATCAAGTCCGCCGTCCATGACGGCATCCACATTGCCGCTCTCCACGCCGGTTCTGTGATCCTTGACCATCGTGTATGGCTGCATGACATAGGAGCGGATCTGATTGCCCCAGCCGATCTCCGTCACTTCGCCACGGATTCCGGCTGCCTTTGCGGCATTCTCTTCCTGTTTCAAAAGATACAGCTTTGCCTTTAACATCTGCATCGCCTTGTCCTTGTTCATGTGCTGTGAGCGCTCATTCTGGCACTGCACAACAATTCCGGTCGGGAAATGCGTGAT
>CAVHWG010000176.1:17389-20318 GCA_963639645.1 Firmicutes bacterium TM09-10
AAAAGCGTACTTTTAAAGTTGTCAAGTTCAACCACAGAATCACCTCTTTCTTTATTGTCCTGCCGGCTTCCTGTTCCCTCTGTCCGGCACCATGGATTGTAATAAATGTACACAATTTTTTAGTTCTGTGCAACCCTCTTCTCTTTCCTAGGTTTCTTTTTTTCATGCAGCAATATATGATATCCCAGTCTGATAAGAAGCAGCATGACCAGACCTCCGGACGTATCGATCAAAACATCCCACACCCGCCCGGAGCGTCCCGGAATAAAAAGCTGGTGGATCTCATCCGTTGAGGCATAGGCGGCGACAAGCAGGATTGACAGCACATACCGTTTCCTTCCACCCTCCACGCCAAACGCACACAACGCATTGAATACCCAAAGTGCAAGCAGCGCATATTCGCTCATATGGGCTGCCTTACGCACCGGGAACTGGATTCCATCCGCAATGGTCCTGATCTGAGCCTCGGACAGCTCCTTGTGGGACAGATTGTTATATTCTGTCGCAATGGCGTAGCAGACCTTCCCGCTGACACCGGAGGACGTTGCGCCCTGCTGTGAAGAAAACCGGAAGATCACGGCTGCCCAAAGGATAACTGCAGCGACCGAAAGAAGCCTCCATATCGTACACCGCAGCTTTTGTTTCCTACTGCTGCCTTTTTCCCTGTTATCCATGCTATTCTCCACTTAAAAGCTCGATCGCTTTTTGCAGTTGATTGTCATACTGCATCTGGTACGCTTCGTCCGTCGGACCGCTATACTCATACTCCAGCTCGATATCCGGATCGATTCCCACGCCATGTATATAGCTGCCGTTTGGTGTAAAATACTTTGCCGTTGTTACTTTAAGGGCATCTCCGCCCGACAGGTCAAAGATAGACTGTACAATTCCTTTTCCGTAGGTGGTGGTTCCGATCAGTGTGCCGTAGTTGTAATCACGTATCGCACCTGCAAAAATCTCGGAGGCACTGGCACTATTTCCATTGATCAGAACTGCCATCGGATAGTCCAAGCATTCCTCATCTGAGGTATACGTCTGGCGGTTGCCATACTTGTCTTCTGTATACACAACCGTTCCTTCCGGTAAAATATAATCCAGCACATCCACCACAGAGCTCAGCAGGCCTCCCGGATTGCTCCGCACATCAATGATCATTGCCTCCATGCCCTCTCCTGCGAGCTTCTCTACGTTCTCCCGAAACTGGTCTGCCGTTCCCTTCTGCCACTCCGCGATCGCAATGTAACCGATATTATCGTCAAGCATCTGCCCCTCCACACTCGGAAGGCTGACATTTCTCCGCTGTACATCAAATTCAAGTGTCTCGCCGGTGGAAGGACGGTAAACCTGCAAATGAACCGTTGTTCCTTCCTCACCGCGGATATTTTGAACCAGAAGCGTAAGCTCCATGGAGGTAGCATCTATATCATCCACATAGAGTATGACATCGTTCTCCTTTAATCCCGCCTCCTCCGACGGTGTACCGGAATAAATCTTTGAAACAGTAACCTGCATTGTATCTACATTCTGCTGCAGCGCCGCACCAATACCATAATAGGTTCCGGTTGTTGAAATCTTCAGGGTCTCGTATTCCTCCGGTGTGTAATATACGGTGTATTTATCACCAAGACCCGAAACATAGCCTGCCAGAAGTGATTCCTGCACATCACTGACATTATAATCATCCATGTAATAAGTATTGATGTAGGAGGTCAGCTCCGAAAGCTTGCTTACCGTCTTTTCATCAAGCACCTCCGAAAGCGCCTGCTGCCCGCTCTGTGACTTCTGTGTGCAGTAGGAGTACACCCCTGCTCCGACTGCACCTGTCGCAATAACTCCTGCAAACAATCCACAGAGCAGCCCGCCTAAAAATTTTTTACTCATAATTGCCTTCTTTCCAAAAAGGCGGCGATTCCGATTAAATAACCGAGACCGCCGCGTACCTTTAAACCTTTAAGTGCTTCCGGATCGTGAGCGTACTTCCGACAAATCCGATACCGATTCCAAGCAATATTGCAACCGGAACCAGCATCTCAAAGATTGTGGAAATTGGCAGAAAATGGAACATCGATCCGATAAATCCAAATTTTTCGCTGATGTATACCACGATCCTGCCATACAAGACATAAAGCAGGGTCAACGGGATAAATGCACCGATCAGACCGATCACAACGCCTTCCACGACGAACGGGGCGCGTACCAAAAAATCACTCGCACCTATCAGCTTCATGATCGCAATCTCCTCGCGGCGCACAGAAATACCGACCGTTACCGTATTGCTGATCAAAAAGATCGCAACACACAGCAGGATCACAATAATTCCCACCGATATATATCCGACGAGGCGGTTAAAATCGGAAAGTGTTTCCGCAACCATCTCCGACTGCTTGACGCTTCGCACACCCTCAAGGCTCTCCAGATAGGTAACTAGTGAATTTTGCATGGACACATCACTTAAGTAGATCTCATAATGTGCAGAATTTGCAACCGGGTTATCCCCCTGAAAGGAAGCCGCAATATCCTCATCCCCTTCAAAGTAATCCTGCTTGACCTCTTCCCATGCATCCTCTGCTGAGATAAATACGGTATTGGACACCTCCACGCGCTTGCTGATCTCCTGCCCGATCTCATCAATGCGGTCCTGTGACAGTCCCGGTTCAAAGAATACCGTTACTGCAACACCCGCCTCCGCTTCCTTTACCATGCTGGTAAAGTTCGTCACGATGATATAAAACAAGCCAAACATGAAAATACATGCCGCCATGGTTGCCATGGACGCCAGCGAAAACATCTTATTCCGCCCAATGTTGCGGATTCCCTGGTGAATCGAATAAAAAAATGTGTTAATCTTCATCGTATCCACCTGCCTTACTGTCACTTACGATAACGCCCTTCTTGACCGTAATGACCCGCTTTTTCATCACCTTGACAA
>CAVHWG010000177.1:0-7940 GCA_963639645.1 Firmicutes bacterium TM09-10
GACTTTCCTCACCTGCGGTCTTTCGACACTTGCAGCCGCGATCACCTGTCCTGCATAATGCATCGTTTACTATATCACATTATCATGTCTTTTGCAAAATCAATTTACATCCATTACGGATTCCACCACATCATTCGCAAAACCGCAGGCTTGTTTTATACGTTGAAGCAACTACCACCTACAAACTCTCTGACGAGAGAACTCTGCATAATTCCCTCCGTCGGAAGCGGCAGAAAGTAATCGAGAAGCTTGAGCAGTCTCTTCGCCTCAAAATATTCCTCGCTCTCACGCGGAATCTGGAACAGAAGCGGCTCCGCATAAACTTTTAACACTGCCAGTTCATACAACAACGCTGAATTGAACATCACATCCGCACTGTCCTGATACGGGAAGATGTTCTTCTCCTCGCCGCGGCGCACGGATCTCCACATCGCGATCGTCTCCTGTGCGGTCGTGCCTCTTGTTCTCGCATCGCGCACGATACGGCGAAGCAGCCGGCAGTCCGTCGTCGGAAGCGGATTGTGCTCATCAATGTTCAGCTGAGTTAAAGCGGAAATGTAGATCTTAAACTTGCTCTCCGCCGGAAGCAGATACGATAATTGTTCGTTCAGACCATGGATTCCCTCGATGACAAGAATATCGTCCTCGCCAAGCTGCAGCATAGTTCCGCGATACTCGCGCTGTCCGGTCTTGAAATTAAACGAAGGCATCTCCACTGCCTCCCCATTTAAAAGGCGTGTCATATCCTTGTTAAACTGTTCCACATCGAGTGCTCCCAGACACTCAAAATCAAGATTGCCATCCTCATCCTTCGGGCAGAGACAGCGATCTAAATAATAATCATCCAGTCCGACCGGATGCGGCTTTAAGCCTTTGGCCAGAAGCTGGATCGACAAACGGTTCGAGAACGATGTCTTTCCTGAAGAAGACGGTCCTGCGATCATAACGAATTTGACATTGCCGCGCTCCGCAATCTGTGCCGCAAGCGCACCGATCCGCTCCTCCATGAGAGCTTCCTGAAGCAGTACGATCTGCTCGCCTTTGCCGGCAGCAATCGCATCGTTTAATGCGCCGATCGTTCCCACGCCGAGCATACGGCTCCACTCACGGGACTGCTTTAAGGTGTGATACAACTTGTTGGATGTCTTAAGCGGCTCCACCTTACTTCCGTCCTTATTCGGGAACAAAAGCACAAAGCCGTCCTCATACAATTGCAGGTCAAAGACACCGAGATAACCGGTGGACGGAACCATGTAGCCGTAAAAATAATCTTCCAGACCATCAAGCGAATACAGATTTACGCGCGAACTGCGGCGGTAATGAAGCAGACGCTCCTTGTCCCTCATACCGCGGTCACGAAAACGATGTTCGGCCTCCTCGGTCTTCACACTGTTCTTCTCGATCGGAATATCTTCCTCAACCAGGCGCAGCATCTCTTCTTTGATTGCTTTCAACTTCTCCTCATCGATCGCATCATCCTGCAATTCACAGTAATAGCCCTCACCGAGTGAATAAAACACGCGAACATGTTTACCCTCGCCCCAGAGATTTTCGACCGCTTTTTGCAGAAGAAGCGTCACGCTGCGGCGATATGTCCGCTTTCCGTCGCGCTCCGTCATGGTAAGAAACGAAACCGTTGCTCCCATGGTCACTTTCTTGTTCAGTTCGCGCAGACGTCCGTTGACATTGGCAAGGACGATACGGCCCCTGTAATTCTCCTGACTCTCCTGTGCGAGCTGCTGTAACGTCATATCCTCGGTGACAAGCACCTCTTCAAATAACCCCGGTGTTGTCTCAACCACCACATTAGATTCCTGCATTCTTGATCGCCCCCAATATTGTGTATGCGGATTCGTTGTACTGAAGTTCCTCCGACACCTCCGCGATGCGCGTCTGAATCTTCTCCGATGCCGTCTGCGCCTGAAGTGTCTGTAAAATCTGTGTGAGCTGACGGTGCTGTCTTACCAGAAAACGCCGAAGAACCGGATTGCCGTTCCTCAGCAGAAGCGGTCCGTAGATGTCACAGGCAGCTCTTGTCTGCTCGTTCATCTTCGTCCACGCCTCATCGGTTTCCACATTGACCACACGCATCATCGGATAGTACTTGCCATCCTCACAGATCATGTCTTCATCTACAATCTTATAATGATGTAATCTCAAATATTCTCTTACTTTGCGAATGTCGGACTGCGGCTGCAGGATCAGTTCGCTTGCAGCCTTACACACCTTTTCCCCTTCCGATAGGATGTGTATCACGAGCTCACCGCCCATACCCGCGATCAGGATCGAATCTGCCTCACCTTCATCCAAAGCTGCCACTCCATCGGACAGTCTGGTCTGTATGTAGTCCCCCAACTGGGCAGATGCGATATTCTCCTGTGCGCGCGCAAGCGGTCCTTTGTTAATATCCATCGCGATCGCACCGATGATCTTCTGTCTCTGCACCAATGCAATCGGAATATAACCGTGGTCGGTTCCCACATCGGCGAGCACGCCGCCGGATGTCACCATCCCCGCCACAGCCTTCATTCGCTTGGATAGTTTTACCATATTACTCTAAGTAGTCCTTCAGCTTGCGGCTTCTGCTTGGATGACGAAGCTTGCGAAGGGCTTTGGCCTCGATCTGACGGATACGCTCACGCGTAACGTTGAATTCCTTTCCTACCTCCTCGAGCGTTCTCGCACGTCCGTCCTCAAGTCCGAAACGGAGTGTCAGAACCTTCTGTTCACGCTCGGTCAGTGTTCCAAGTACTTCCTCCAGCTGCTCCTTAAGAAGCGTAAATGCTGCGGCATCTGCCGGAACCGGTACATTGTCGTCCTTGATAAAATCGCCAAGGTGGGAATCTTCCTCCTCACCGATCGGAGTCTCAAGGGATACCGGCTCCTGCGAGATCTTAAGTATCTCACGCACACGGTCAACCGGCATATTCATCTCTGCAGCGATCTCCTCCGGAGACGGCTCTCTTCCGAGTTCCTGAAGAAGCTGTCTGCTGACACGGATCAGCTTGTTGATCGTCTCAACCATATGAACCGGAATACGGATCGTTCTTGCCTGATCGGCGATCGCACGGGTGATCGCCTGACGGATCCACCATGTTGCATAGGTTGAAAACTTATATCCCTTGCGGTAATCGAACTTCTCAACAGCCTTGATCAGACCAAGGTTTCCTTCCTGGATCAGGTCAAGGAAAAGCATGCCACGTCCGACATAACGCTTTGCGATGCTGACAACAAGACGCAAGTTTGCCTCAGCCAGACGCTTTTTGGCATCATCACCCCAGTCCACGTCCTTCTGCAATTCTTTGATCTCCGCCTTGATTTCTTCCTTCTCGGCATCATCTTCACTCTCATTCATACGCGTCTTAAGAAGAGAAATCTTCTCCTCTGCAACACTTCCTGCCTCCATCTTCTTGGCAAGCTCAATCTCTTCCTCCGCACTCAGAAGCGGCACCTTACCGATCTCCTTTAAGTACATACGGACCGGATCCTCGACGCTGACGCCGTCCGGCACGGACAGATCAATCTTCTCAACTTCTACTTCTTCCTCATCGTCAAGAATGATCTCATCATCGTCGTCATCCTCACTGATGCGAAGCACATCCACATTGTTGTGCTCCAGAAAATCCAGCACGGACTCCAGCTGTTCCGCATCCAGATTCATATCTTTAAAATGATCACTGATCTCCTGATACTCTAAGATATTACGCTTCTTTTTACCAAGTTCTAGCAGCTCCGCAAGTTTCTCGCGGAATTTTGCCTTCATCTCTTCTGTTTCTACTGCTGCATTCTCTTCTTTTTTCTTTGCCATGTCGCTTCGTCCTCTCAGGTTACTTTCTATTTTGTCCTTAATCAATGGAAATATGCAATCTTTCAATCTTCTCCAATGACCGCTTGTCCTCAACCACCTTCATGAGCGCATTCAGATCTGTCGGATTGGCATGCTTCGTGCGGTAGTCGATGCTGTTCTGTTTGATGCGGATGATCGTCTCCTTGAGTGCCTTCTCCATGTCGTTTTTGGTCTCAACTTCATGGATTCTGGCATTGAACAATCCCGCAATCTCCTTTTGTTCCTCTTCCTCCGGGAAAAGGCTGATGATCTGCGCCGGATTCACTTTGCCGTCACGGTCGTACTGCGCAAAAAGTTCCTGCGCCACACGATGATACAGCTCCTCCGTAAAATCGTCCGCCGTAATCAGTTTCTCCACCTTGCCAAACAGGCGCGGATCCTCAATGAGCCATGTCAAAAGCAGCTTCTGCGACTGCTTCATTCCATCTTCCTTCTTCTTGTTCTCATGGATTCCCGTCTTAAGCGGCGTGTGTTCTCTTGCAAGACCATCCTTCATTGCCAGCTGGTTGACCAATTTTCTTAAATTGTCAAACCCGATCTGGTATTTATCGGCCACAGCCTCAATATAATTATTGCGCTCCAGCTCCTCCGTAAAACCGAGAAGCTTCTTGGCCACCTCATTATAAAATGCCGTCTTCGACTCCGGATCGTTCATGTCATGCTGACTTTCCATAATGCGGACTTCAAACAGAAAGCTGTTCTCAGCTTCATCGATTCGCTTCTGGTATTCCTCGGCGCCGAGCGCCTTAATGAATTCATCCGGGTCCTTGTAAGGCCGCATGTTAATGACTTTCGTAACGATTCCCACTTCTTTGAGAATCGGAATCGCGCGCAGCGCTGCTTTCACGCCCGCACCATCGCTGTCGTACGTCAGATACACTTCCTTCGTGTACCGCTTGAGCAGATTTGCATGTCCGCTCGTGAGCGCCGTACCGAGCGATGCGACCGCATTGTCAAAGCCTGCCTGATGCAGCGCGATCACATCCATGTATCCCTCACACAGCAGGAGCTGATTCTTTCTCGTGCTCCTTGCAATATTCAGTCCGTAAAGATTACGGCTTTTGTCAAAAATCTTTGTCTCCGGAGAGTTCAGATACTTCGGCTCTCCATCGCCCATGACACGTCCTCCGAAACCGATCACGCGATTGTGCACATCCATAATCGGAAACATCGCACGGTTCCAGAACTTGTCGTGACCGCCCCGCACCTCATCGATGGTGACAAGACCGGTCTCTTTTAATATCTGATCATCATACCCCTTGCTCCTTAAGTAACGGTAGAGATCATCGCTGTATTGATCCGAATATCCGAGTCCGAATTTTACCATCGTCTCATCGGATAATTCACGCTTTTTGAAATACTGGTACGCTTTCGTGCCGCGTTGACTGCGGAGCAGTCTGTAGAAATACATCGCAGCTTCCTTGTTGATCTCAAGAAGTCTTACCCGCTTGTCCGCCTCACGCTTCTGCGCAGTTGTCATCTCCTGCTGCGGGAGCTCAATGCCCACGCGGTCCGCGAGCTGCTGCATCGCCTCGCCAAACGTAAAATTCTCGTACTGCATCAGAAAGGTAAATACATTGCCTCCCGCACCGCATCCGAAACAATAATACATCTGCTTGCCCGGAGAAACCGAAAACGAACCGGTCTTCTCGTTGTGAAACGGGCACAGGCCAAAGTACGTGCTTCCCTTCTTCTGAAGCCGCACATATCCGCCAATGACATCCACAATGTCGTTGCGGGAGCGCACCTCCTCGATCAGTTCATCTGAATAATATGGCATACTTTCACCTTAGTTCTCTATTAATATCCATCCACCTGCCAGGCCTGCGGCATAAAATTCTCCTTGAATTTCGTAATCGCATACTGATCCGTCATTCCGGAGATGTAATCACAGACAATCCGTCCGCGATCCTCACCCTCGTCAAGCATCTCCAAAAACTTTGCAGGCAGCTGCTCGATATGATCCATGTAGAAATAGAACATCTGCTCAAGCATCGTCTTCGCCTTGACTTCCTCGCCCTTGGCAACCGGATTCTTATATACATTGTCAAACATGAAAAGGCGCAGATCACGAAGCGCCTCCGCGGTCTCATCCGACATAATGATATCATCCTTACCCATACTGTTAATGATGATATCGTGGATCAGATGATCCAGACGCGTTCTCGTATCGAAGCCGAGCGTTCTGCGAAGCTCGATTGGAATATCGTCCTCACCTAAGATCTGTGCTCGGATCGCATCGTCAATATCGGAATTGACATACGCAATCTTATCCGACAGACGCACGATCTTGCCCTCCAATGTATGAGGGATCGTCTTTGTCTGGTGATTTAAAATACCGTCACGCACCTCCCACGTCAGGTTCAGCCCCGCGCCGTCCTTCTCTAACTTCTCCACGATGCGGACACTCTGCACATTGTGTTTGAATCCGCCCTCATAGATCTGATCCAGGATAAATTCGCCCGCATGACCAAAAGGCGTATGGCCCAAGTCATGCCCCAAAGCGATTGCTTCCACCAGATCCTCGTTCATACGAAGCGCCTTTGCGATCGTCCGCGCATTCTGTGACACTTCCAGTGTATGGGACATGCGTGTCCTGTAATGATCGCCCATCGGTGTCAGAAACACCTGCGTCTTGTTCTTCAATCTACGAAACGATTTGCTATGTAAGATACGATCACGGTCTCTCTGGAAAACCGGCCGGATATCGCATTGCGCTTCCTCTCTGTCTCTGCCTTTCGTGTTCACACTATGGCAGGCATAAGGACTCAGCATCTCATTTTCCATCTGCTCAATCTGTTCTCGAATTGTCATGTTTGCCCCTTCATATTGTCGTAATACAAAATTAGCCTACATTTTTATAATTCTAGGTTTAAACGCATTTTCCTTTTATTTTTTTATGAATTTTCCCGACAAATCCACATTTTTCTGCAAATTTGTCCACTTATCCACGGTTTCAGGAGCCTCCGAGGATATCCAAAAGCTGCTGTAAGCTGATTCCGGTGATCTGATTCCAGTAACTGTCATAATAGAATTTATTATTTTTTACGAGAATACATCCCACCCAGTTGCCCGGCACCATGCCGTCCTCGAGCGCCGTATCCATATCCGGGTAGGAACTGATCGTAAAATACGCATCGTAATCATCAAAATCCGTCACCACATACTGCGCATCCGGAAACTGCATCTCCAGTCCCTCGATAAAATCTCGGTTGCATGCGGTGTATCCGGTCGGCTCATGCGAGTAGGTCGACTCCGATACCCAGTCCTCATCCCAAAGCAGAAAGACTTCATCGTTCTTCCACGCCTGCTTTTCTTCCACTTCATCCATCGGCGCATAAACACCACTGCTTGCGCCCGCCATCTGCAGGCGATCACTCGCCCCGGTTGCATCCGTGTACAGAAGATTTGCCACGGCAAGCTGGTAAAAGCGTGTGCTGCAGTCCTCATCGCGCTCCGCAAGATAGCCCTGTGCCACGCCTTTTTCATCGAGATCCAGATCCTCGTTGACCGGCACATAAAGTTTATTTTTATACAGTACCGGGCCGAGTGTCGCATCCTCCGTCAGAAATTCCGCGACTTTGTGATAGCCGCCGACCGTGCTCTCCGGCATAAACAGAAGGATCACCGCAACGATGACCACAGCCGCCACACAACTTCCCGCAACGAGCAGACTGTGCTTTTTGTGTCTGCCCATCTGCCGCTTTTGCGTGATCTGCAGCTTTACCTCCTCGATTGACTTCTCGTCCGTTCTGCCACGGTGCGGTCCGTAACACATTCCCGCATACCACCATGAGAAGGCGATGACCACAAGTGTCAGCACCACCACCGCAGCAATAAACAGAAGTTCCTGCGCTCCGCTCATCTCGCAGAGCAGAAGATGATCAATCATACAGCTTGCACGCTTGTACGCCGCACTCTCCGAAAACAGATCACAGATCCAGCCGATACCGAAGCAGAGCAGTGCAAACACCGCACTATCCACAAGCGCATACACGACCCAATTGACACGTTTCCGGATCACGACCAGTGGAAAAAGCGACACAACAAACGCAAACATCCACACACCCGCGAGCAGATACGCCCACTTCTC
>CAVHWG010000177.1:7950-9488 GCA_963639645.1 Firmicutes bacterium TM09-10
ATCGAAGCGGCTAGCAGATTCTGCAGATAGGTGAGCACGCTGCCTCCGTTGATATTGCCCCATCCGGTCACGCGCGAGATCAGGTAGCCGAGTCTTAAAATTCCCCACAACAGAAGATATCCAAACGAATAGAGCATCAGAAGATGCGTCACTTCCCTGCGGCTTGTCATCGCAATCTGATGTGTGATCTGATTGCCGTCCCCGATCAGAGTTCGAAGCCAGAAGAACATGATTGCAAATGCGATAAACGTCGGGAATCCGCCCATACCGCCGATAAATCCATTCACAAACAACATCACAATAAACGCCAGCCCGATCGATGCGATCAGTCGCGACGGTTTACTTTCCGTATTTCTCGTAATTCGATAGAACTTTTTCATTCGCTTACCCCTTTACCTGACATGCGGACCTCATCACACAATCGGCCCTCGTCCAAATACCAGATACGATCCGCCACGCACATTTCTTCCTCATGATGCGTGGTAAAAAGCACACTAAGCGGCTTTTGTTCCCGATAATCCGCAATCAGCTTCCACATCGCCGCACGCGACGCACGATCCATACCGCTCGTTGCCTCATCCATCACAAGAATCTCCGGATTTCTGCACAGTGCAAGGATCAGCATCAGCTTTCGCTGCTGTCCCTCCGAATAAAGCTTCACTTTGATCTGCCGGTTTAGTTCCATCTCCTGCATCAGCTGCACATACTTCTTTTGATCCAGCCACGGTTCAAACTGCGCCAGCTCCTTCACCAGCCGGTCCGGCTTCAACTCCACATTGAAATTCGGTGTATTGTACACGACCGACATCTTCCGCCGGATCTCCTTCTCCGCCTCGTACATCTCTTTTCCGAAGTAGCGGATGCATCCCGCATCCGGGCGCAGCGCACCCCCGATTGCACGGATCAGTGTCGACTTGCCCGAACCGCTTTTGCCGGCGATCGCATGGATCTTCTCCTCTCCAAGCTGCAGATTCACGTCCTTCAGCCAGAAGCTTCCTCTTTTTATGTATAACTTTTCAACCTCTAATGCATTGTTCATAGAAATTGATTACCCCTTTGCTTTACGTTAATAAAGATAAATGTTTTTCAACACAGGTTAATGCAGAAGATGTCGCGGTGGTCCGGTGGACCACGCTGCGAAGCAGCAGCGACGACCTAGCCGAAGGCGAGACCTTGAACTGAGTTCAATGGACGCTTCGGCTCTAACTCAAAAAGGGCTCATCCGTTTGGATGAACCCTTTTGATTTAAGTATGCGGAAGATGGGACTTGAACCCACACGATCGCAATGATCACAAGATCCTTAGTCTTGCTCGTCTGCCAGTTCCGACACTTCCGCGTGTCTGCCGCATGTCTGTCAGCGACTCTGTTATAATAGCAAACGATACAGGAATTGTCAACATTTATTTTCAATTTTTTTAATTTTTTTAAAATTATTTTTTCTATTGACATATTTGCAAAAATTCGTTAAAATATCATTTGTTCGCAGGAGTGGCGGAATTGGCAGACGCGCAGGCTTCAGGTGCCTGTGGTCGCAAGA
>CAVHWG010000178.1:0-4405 GCA_963639645.1 Firmicutes bacterium TM09-10
GATCTCGAGTATGGTACCGCAACCATCGAGATTCACAATGATTCGATCAATCCGGGCGACAAAGTCGTTCTGTTGGATGATCTGATCGCAACAGGCGGAACGATGAAAGCTGCAGCAGAACTCGTGGAAGAGCTCGGCGGAGAAGTCGTTGAGATGTTATTTTTGATCGAACTGGTTGATCTCAAGGGAAGAGAAGTTCTCTCTGACTACAAGGTAGATTCTGTTGTACAGTTCGAGGGTGCTTAAAGAATAAAATCGAAATTCTGGATACATACTATCTCCAAATAGAATGCCGGTGTCAGTCGGACGGATTGCGGCGGCAGGAAGGGAGAGATTTGTATGAACCAGCAGATTGGAAGAGGGAGTCTCTGTTTTTCAGAGGCTCCTTTTATTATTGGCACGGCGTCCGTCGTGGGAACGAAGGAGGGCGAAGGTCCGCTTGCGGATGAATTCGACTGCATCGGCGAGGATGATAAATTCGGGCAGGACACGTGGGAGGCGGCGGAGAGCAGCCTGCAGCAGGAGGCTTTGACGCTTGCACTCGGGAAGGCGGGGAAGGATCCGAAAGATATGCGCTATCTGTTTGCCGGTGATCTTCTTGGACAGCTGATCGCATCCTCGTTCGGACTTAAGAATTTTGAGATTCCTTTATTCGGTCTGTACGGTGCGTGTTCGACCTGCGGGGAGGCGCTTGCGCTCTCTGCGATGACGGTTGCCGCAGGATACGCCGATCATGTGGCGGCAGTGACATCGAGTCACTTTGCGAGTGCGGAGAAGCAGTTCCGTTTTCCACTCGAGTATGCGAATCAGCGTCCGGTATCGGCAACGTGGACGGTCACGGGAGCGGGGGCATTCATCGTTGCGACGGCAGGAAAAATAAAATCGACTGTTGCTCCGATGGCGCGGATCGCAGCAGTGACGACCGGTAAGATCGTGGATTACGGCATCAAGGATTCGATGAACATGGGAGCCGTCATGGCACCTGCCGCGGCGGAACTGATCGCACAGAACCTCACGGACTTTGATCGAAAGCCCGAGGATTATGATCGGATCGTGACCGGAGACCTGGGGGAGGTTGGACATGAAATCCTGCTCGATCTGTTGAAAGAGAAAGGATTTGATCTGTCCGGCATACATGAGGATTGTGGTATGCTCATTTTTGATAATGAGAAGCAGGGAACCGGTTCCGGCGGATCGGGTTGCGGCTGTGCGGCGGCGACACTCGCGGCGCATTTTCTTCCGAGACTTGCAGGCGGAGAACTCAAACGGATCCTGTTTGTGCCGACCGGTGCACTCATGTCGCCGGTGAGTTTTAACGAGGGACAGTCGATTCCGGGGATTGCGCACGGAATTGTACTGGAACATCCCGGCATGGGAGAAAACTGTGGAAAGGAGGACAAACAGTAATGGACTATGTGATCGCATTTGTTGTGGGCGGCGTGATCTGTGCGCTGGCGCAGATACTGATGGAGAAAACGAAGATGATGCCGGGACGCATCATGGTGCTTTTTGTATGTCTGGGGGCGGTGCTCGGTGCACTCGGCATCTATGAACCATTTTTAAAGTGGGCGAAGGCCGGAGCGAGCGTGCCGCTTCTCGGTTTCGGCAACAATCTGTGGAAAGGCGTGCGGGAGATGGTGGATGAGAAAGGATTCATCGGCATTTTCCTAGGAGGCTTCAAAAATTGTGCACTGGGACTTTGTGCCGCGCTTGTTTTCTCTTATATTGCATCGCTGATCTGCCAGCCGAAGATGAAGAAGCATTGACAGTTTCTGAAAGTTGGTGTTATCATGAACAAAGTTCACAAATTAGATAGATGTCAGGACAGATGGAAGCGATAGCATGCGACAGAAAGTAACTTCAAGAGAAAAAATTTTGGATGCGGCGATGGAGATCGCCATCCGTGAGGGCGTGGATCATGTCAGTATCCGCAAGCTTGCGCGAAGCTGCGGGATCGGACTCGGATCGATGTACAATTATTATCCGGACAAGGAGGCTTTGATCCGTGCGGTGTCGGAGACCTTCTGGGACCGTATCTTAAGAGATCAGGACAAACTGTATCGGAATGGTATGGGTTTTACGATGTTTCTGGAACAGTACTATGGATTTCTGTACGGCAGGCTCGCACAGTATGACACGAGCTGGCTTTCGCAGATCAACCGGGAGTCGACGCAGCGAAAAGCGGCGATCGCACTTCTTCGGGAAGTGCTCGATCAGGATGCACGCATCAATCCTGCCATCTGGAATATGGAGCTGAATCAGGACGCGTTTGTGGAATACGTGTTTGTCAATCTGATGGCTCTGCTTCAGGCAGGGGAGAATCATTGCCGCTTTTTCCTGTTTTTGCTGGAGCATTTGCTGTACGATGCATAAATTTTAAAAATCATGCCATACTACCTCCTGTAAGATATGAAAAGGAGATAGAAGAGATGAAGAAATTAAAGGTTATGATGATGTGCTGTCTGCTGGTCGGATGCGTCGGAATGTTTGCGGCATGCGGTGCGAATGACAACAACAATATGGACAACACACAGAACAACGCCGTGACCGATACCATGAACAACGGTAACAACAACGGCACCAACACCGACAACGGAACGAACGGCAACAATACCACAGATGGCAACAACGTGAAGGATGATATGGATAATATCGGCGATGATGTCAAGGATGTCGGGGACGGTATCGTGGATGGTGTCGAGGATGCCGGTGATGCAGTTGTTGACGGTGTGGATGATGTTGTGGACGACGTGGACGACAACAACGGCAGCGGACGTTAGAAAGTGGTTTTACTTATGAAAAGAGAGACATATTGTAAGATGACTCAGCCGTTTCGGGATCAGCCGAAACGTGCTCAGTCATTACATATTGCAAATATAATATTGACGGGGATCGTGTTTGTGGCATATCCAATCCTTTTGATCGGGTTGTTTGGCACACGATCCGATTACCTGCTGCGTTCCATTCTTGTCCCGCTGGACGGTTTTATCGTGGTCTCGGTGTTCCGGTATCTGGTGAACCGGAGGCGTCCGTATGAGACATTTGATCTGCCACCGGTCATCCCGAAGGAGACTTCCGGCAAGTCGTTTCCGAGCCGCCATGTATTCTCGGCGGCAATCATTGCGTTCACATTCCTTGCGATTCCGCAGGTGATGTGGATCGGAATCGTACTTTTTGTGTGCGCTGTGCTGCTTGCGGTCATCCGCGTGATCTCCGGTGTGCATTATATCAGTGATGTGATCGCTGCGGGGCTTATTGCTGCGGTGATTGCGATCGTGTTTCTTCTATAACAGAGTTTGAACCCTCCATTGTGCGGAACGCGCGCGGTGTGAGGGCATATTTTTTCTTAAAAGACCGATTGAAATAAGACAGATTGTCAAATCCCGTCTCCTCGGCGATCGCAAGGACGGTGGAATCGGAACTCGTCAGAAGGCGTGCGGCCATCGTGAGCCGGTAATCTTTGAGATAATCGGTAAACGTTGTGCCTATCGTTTCCTTGAAATAACGCATAAAATGTGATTCCGAAAACTGCACTTCGGCAGCAATCCCGGCGATCGTGATCCTGTCCATATAGTGATTCTCGATGTATTTGAGAATGATCTTCATCTTGTCGAGTGTCTTGCGATTGCTGCTTTTTGTGCGCGTCGCATTGCGGCAGCGGCTGCTCAGCATATAGAAGAACAGATAAAGCTGGCTTTTGATATAAAGTTCAAATCCGGGCGGCTTCGTCTTCGAGATCTCGTCGCAGGCATCGATTCCGGCGATCACTTCCTTATAGTAGGGATCCTGTGGCGTGTACAGCGTCGGAACACTGAGTGTACCGTGCAGAAGCGGCAGCAGAAATTCGGTCGCAGTCACATCATTCTGGCGGGGGAGCAGCATGTTCGGGTGGAAGATGATGTTCTCGTATTCCATGCTTTCGCCCGGTTCCTGATAGATCGAGTGCAGCTGTCCGGGCAAGATAAGTACCATACAGGGCCCGCGCACCGGATACTCCCGGAAATCGACGGTCAGATTGCCCCGCCCCTTCTTGATATAGACCAGTTCCACCTCGTCGTGCCAATGCAGCGGAACCGTAGTAAAGTCAAGCGGAATCGAGCAGAGATACGTATTGTACGGAAAAACGATATCCGCATGTGTCACATTTTCATGATAATTTTCATACTCTAATATATTCATACTGTGAGCATAACAGAATTTATCCCCTAAGTAAAGAAAAATGATAGAATAGTACAGGTTTTGCAGCGTATATGACAAGATTCTGTGTGGGGAAGTGCGTATACTTGAATCATACTTAATGAGCTGATGTTCAAATTGGGAGGAAAATAATAATGACATTATCAAAGGCGGTATCACGAAAGTACAATAAGACAATTGAAAAATGCAGTAACGAAGAGATTTATAT
>CAVHWG010000179.1:0-18414 GCA_963639645.1 Firmicutes bacterium TM09-10
CGAACCTCAACTGGATGCAGAAAAAGATGACCGAGGTCACCAACCTGGAAAATGCGACCGGTACACTCGCCGATGCCCTTCGCGGCGCAGACATTTTTGTCGGTGTATCCGCTCCGAATATCGTAACCCCGGAGATGGTTGCATCTATGAATAAGGATTCGATTCTCTTTGCTATGGCCAACCCTGTTCCGGAGATCATGCCGGACGTTGCCAAGGCAGCCGGAGCCCGCGTTGTCGGAACCGGACGAAGTGACTTCCCGAACCAGGTCAACAACGTGATCGCATTCCCTGGTATCTTCAAGGGCGCGTTGGAAGGACATGCCACACAGATTACAGAAGAAATGAAACTTGCAGCTGCCGAAGCACTTGCAGCACTTGTTTCCGATGAAGAATTAAATGACGAATTTATTATGCCGGAAGCTTTCGACCCAAGAGTTGCAGAGGTTGTAAGTCAGGCTGTAAAGTCTCATATTAAGTAGAACATGATTCATCCTATGATTTCTGATACCGTCTGTCCCTACACCGGAGGCAGGCGGTATTATTCACTCAATGACTATTGCAAAGAAACCTTCGGAGAAAAAGTCTACCGTCTCTCTCTAAGCGGAGGCATGAGCTGTCCGAACCGCGACGGCACACTTGCAACCGGAGGATGCATTTTCTGCAGCGAGGGCGGCTCCGGCGATTTTGCCGCGGACCGCACACTATCAATTCCGCTCCAGCTTGAAGATGCCAAGGCACGGATTTCCGTCAAGACAGACTGCCATAAATTTATCGCATACTTTCAGTCGTATACGAATACCTACGCGCCGGTCTCCTATCTTGAGAAAATCTACGAAGAGGCAATTGCACCGGAGGAGATCGTTGCACTCTCGATCGGCACGCGGAGTGACTGCCTTGCATCGGATGTACTGGATCTTCTGACATCCTTAAACCGGAAAAAGCCGGTATGGATCGAGCTCGGAATGCAGACCATGCATAATGACACCTTAGAACGGATGCAGACGCACACGACCGTCGAGCAGTTCGATGCAGCCGTCTATGCACTCGCCGAACGGAGGATTCCGGTGATCGCACATGTGATCCTCGGTCTTCCGGGCGAAGATCGCTGTAACATGCTTGAGACGATCCGACATGTTGCCTCACTCCCGCTCTCCGGTGTGAAACTACAGCTTTTACATGTTTTAGAACACACCGGACTTGCAGATCAATATCGCAGTCATCCGTTTCCGGTCATGGAACTCGATGAATACTGTGATCTGGTGATTGATTGTCTGGAACTTCTGCCTGCAGATATGGTCATTCACCGGCTGACCGGTGACGGACCGCGCAAACTTTTGATCGCGCCACTCTGGAGCACCGATAAAAAGCGGGTACTTAACACGATCCAACACCGGCTAAAGGAACGCAACACATGGCAAGGCAAGTACTTTCATTGCTAAGCGGCCGGACAACACGAAAACCGATACACACAAAATATGTTATAATGCCATATAGAACACATAAAAAGGAGACATAAAACATGGCTGAACCATTTACCATTTACAAACTGACCATTTTATACATGCTGAGTAAAGCGGGATTTCCGCTGACCAATACACAGATTTCGAATTTCTTTTTAAGTGAGGAATATACCGATTACTTCCGCGTGCAGGAAGTGCTCGGAGATCTGGTCGATGCGAATCTGATCCTTGCAGAGTCCACACATTCCAACACACAGTACACCCTGACTGCCGCAGGAAAAGAGACACTTGGATTTTTCAAAGACAAGATCAATGATGGAATCGAAGCAGATGTGATCAAATTCTTCGAGGCAAACCGATTGGAATTCCGTCAGGAGAATTCCATCCTTGCGGATTATTATAAGACAACAAACCAGAAGTATGCCGTGCGCTGTCAGGTCCGCTCCGACAGCAACACGATCATCGATCTCACACTCTCCGTCTCCACAAAGGAGCAGGCGGAAGCGATCTGTAACAACTGGAAAAATCAAAATGAAGATGTGTACGCATATCTGATGGACATGCTTCTAAAATAATTAAATCTTTATTTCTTTTTAACGCTATAACCGAATTTACCGAGCTTTTTGCCAAGAGCAAAATATTCTCCGTGGGAATACATGACAAGGCCGGACTCATTGATATGAAACTTTCCCGTTTCGTCCATGTAGCTGTCATCAACCGTGACACCGACCACTTTTGCGATAAACATCGTGTGGCTGCCAAGTTCCCGCTTCTCGGTAATCCGGCACTCCATATTGACCGGGCTCTCCCCGATTCCCATTGCATGGATATGTTCCATCGGAATCGGTGTCAGCCCGGTCTTTTTGAATTTATCGACATCTCTTCCGCTGACAACACCACAGTAATCACAGGCTTTCACCAGAGACTCATTTGTAAGGTTAATCACAAACTCTCCCATTTCTTCCAGAATCTGATACGAATAGCGGGATGGCCGCACCGAGATGGATACCATCGGTGGGTTGGTACATACCGTTCCCGCCCACGCAACCGTAATAATGTTTGATCTGCCATCTTTATCGGTAACCGATACCATAACCGCCGGTACCGGATTGAGCATATTGCCCGGCTTCCAATGTTGTTTTCCCATTTGTTCTCCTTACTTATATCAAATTCAAAGTATGCATCACATCCGCAAGTTCTCTGCGATGTTCTTCCTCTAGTTCCGTAAGCGGCAGACGAAGTCCTCCGGCATCGTATCCAAGCAGCTGCATCGCCGCTTTCACAGGAATCGGATTCACTTCCGAAAACAGTGCATCGATCAGATCAAGATACTCTAACTGAATGTTCTTCGCGGTATTTAAATCTCCATTTAAGAAACTGGCAACCATATCATGTGTCTCCCTCGGCACCACATTTGAGAGAACCGAGATTACACCGACGCCGCCAAGGGATAGCACCGGAACGATCTGATCATCGTTTCCGGAATAGATTGCCAGTCGTCCCTGCGCAAGCTTTGCAAGATGCGCCACCTGCGACAGATTGCCGCTCGCCTCCTTGATTCCCACAACGTTCGGGCAATCGTCTGCAATCCTTACTGCAGTCTGTGGCAACAGGTTACATCCGGTACGGGACGGCACATTGTACATGATGATCGGCCGGTCAGTCTGCGCCGCGATCAATTTGTAATGCTCATACAGCCCGTTCTGTGTCGCCTTATTATAATAAGGTGTGACAACAAGCATGCCATCCACTCCGAGATCCGACACTTTCTTCGTGAAAGCCGCCGCCCCCTCTGTTGTGTTACTTCCGGTTCCTGCGATCACGGGAATCCGGTGATCCGTACATTTGACAACGCGGGAAATTACCGATAAGCGTTCCTCTTCGCTCATCGTTGCCGGCTCTCCGGTCGATCCACATACAATGATTGCATCTGTCCCGTTTGTGATCTGGCATTCTACAAGCTTCTCCAGCATCTCATAATTGACGCTTTTATCTTCATGAAATGGAGTGATCAATGCAACTCCTGCTCCGCGAAACAGTTCCATACATACCTCCGATTATAAATTTAAATCTGGATTTTCTTTTATAATATCTGCGATCAGTTCTCTCTCATCCATGTGATGCTTTACACCACAGATCTCCTGATATTCCTCATGGCCTTTTCCTGCCAGAACAACAATATCGCCGTCCTGTGCATTTTTCATGCAGTAAGCGATGGCTTCTTTACGATCCGGAATGGTCACATACTCGCCATCAGCCTTGTGCACACCAACCAGAATATCGTTGATAATGTCCATCGGTTCCTCATTTCTCGGATTATCGGATGTTACCACCGTAAGATCCGCAAGTCTGGAAGAAACCTCTCCCATCTCGTATCTTCTGGATTTTGCCCGGTTACCGCCGCATCCGAACAGGCACACCAGACGTCCCGGCTCATACTCGCGAAGTGTTGTGAGCAGACTCTCCAAAGACATCGCATTATGCGCATAATCGATCATGATCGTATAACGCTTTGTTACCGGAACGATCTCGATTCTTCCCTTGACACTGACATGCAGTAATGCGTGTTTGATCTTCTCAATGTCCACACCGAAATGATGACAGATTGCGATTGCTGTCAGCGAGTTATACACAGAGAAACTTCCCGGCACATTGACTTCCACATCAAAATCCATCAATCCGCTCACGTGATAACGCACACCGAGTGCTCCGTGCTCCTTCTTCAATGTTACCTGATCCGCAACCAGATCATTTTCTCTGTCGTAGCCGAATGTCTCCACCTCACAGGTATGACCTTCGAGAATGCCCTGCAGATGTTCACTGTCCCCGTTGAAGATTCCGAGCTTACACTGCTGGAACAGCAGGCTCTTGCAATGCATATAATCGGCAAAATCCTTGTGCTCGTTCTCTCCGATATGATCCGGCTCAAGGTTTGTAAACACACCGATATCAAAAGTAAATCCGGATACACGGTGAAGCATGAGTGCCTGTGAAGACACCTCCATCACGACTGCATCAAGTCCTGCCTCCACCATCTCGTGAAACAGCTCCTGTACACGATAAGATTCCGGTGTCGTGTTTGCGGACGGAATACGCTTTTCACCGACGATCGACTCGATTGTTCCGATCAATCCGGTCTTAATTCCTGCGGATTCAAGAATGGATTTTACCATATAGGTTGTCGTGGTTTTTCCCTTTGTTCCGGTAATTCCGATCGTCTTTAATTTTCTTGCCGGATGTCCAAAATAGGCAGCTGACATGCAGGCCAGTGCCAGACGCGAATTTTCTACCTTCAGGTAGGTCACACCGTCCTGAGGCTCTACATCCTTCTCTACAATGATCGCTGCTGCGCCTTTTGCAATAACATCCGGAATAAACTCGTGTGCATCGCGTACGCTTCCACTGATGCATACGAACACCGATCCCTTTTCTACTTTTCTCGAATCATAGACAAGTGTTGTAATCTCAGTATCGACGCTTCCGGCCAAAACCTCATATTTCATCTCTTCCACTAACTGTTTCAGTACCATTTTATTTTCCTCCTCTTACGCAATCGTAATCTCGCCCTCGAACACTTCCGTCGCCGGACCTGTCATAAACACATGATTGGTTGCTTCGTCATACCTGATACGCAGATCACCGCCACGCAGATGTACGAGCACTTCATTGTCGGTTCGTCCGTTTAGAATGCATGCCATAACGGTTGCACACGTTCCGGTTCCGCAAGCCCAGGTTTCTGCCGAGCCACGCTCCCACACACGCATGATTGCTTCGCTTCTCGATACGATCTGTGCAAACTCAGTATTGGTTCGCTTCGGAAAACGCTCATGATTTTCAAAAAGCGGTCCATACTTTTCCAATTCAAAATGTTCTACATCATCCACAAACACAACCGCATGTGGATTGCCCATCGAGACACAAGTCATTCTCCACTCTTTGCCGTCCACGGTGATCGGTTCGTCCACAACGCGCTCTCCTTCTGCCACAACCGGAATCTCTGCCGGTGTCAGGACCGGTTCTCCCATATCCACGCGGACAAGTGTAACCTTGCCGTCTTCCACCGTAAGCTGCAAAGTCTTCACACCGGCACCGGTCTCCACACTGATTTCTGTCTTGTCTGTCAACTTATGATCATACACATACTTTGCCACACAGCGGATTCCGTTTCCGCACATCT
This sequence comes from Firmicutes bacterium TM09-10, assembly GCA_963639645.1. Classification (GTDB taxonomy): domain Bacteria; phylum Bacillota; class Clostridia; order Lachnospirales; family Lachnospiraceae; genus Roseburia. The sequence continues at coordinate 5,638 of CAVHWG010000179.1, forward strand.
CCGCTTCCGATCCGTCCGCATTATAGATCCGCATACGAAAATCCGCAATCTCGGATGATCCGATCGTGATCAGTCCGTCTGATCCGATTCCGAAATGCCGGTCGCTGACTGTGATCGATACCTTTGCAGGATCCGCAATCTTCTCCTCAAACAAATTCACATATACATAATCATTGCCACATCCGTGCATCTTCGTAAACTTCATATCATATCCTCCTGTTTTATGTCATATTCAGTTCTCACAAATTTCACGTTTCCTATATTACTTTATAGTATACTCCGCACTTTCCATCCTGAAAACATCTTAAGTGCTTTCTATATTGCAAATTGTGTTTCCTCATAGTAAACTTTATGTATGATGAACGAATATGAAAAAACAGGATATTTAAATAGCGATTTTAAGATTTTTCACCTTAGAGATAAAGGCATGACTCCGATCGACTTCCACTTTCATGACTTCCACAAAATCCTGTTGCTCATGAAAGGAAATGTCTCCTACTGTGTGGAAGGCAGAACTTACGATCTGAAACCAGACGACATCGTATTCGTCCCGGCCGGCGAAGTGCACCGCCCGATCCTGCATGATACCTCCACATATGAGCGTATCATCATCTATATCTCAAAAGATTATCTGAATACCTACCGTACTGCGGAGTACGATCTGGCACAGTGTCTGAGCGAGGCGCACCAAAAACAGTCTCATGTCCTTCGTGTGCCGGCCTTCGGCACGACCAAACTCGGACAGATTGTGCGCGAATTGGAACAATCGCTCGATTCGAATGAGTATGCCAACGAGCTTTACCACAACCTATTGTTCCTTGAGTTTATGATCCAGCTCAACCGCGTGGCGATCCACAACGGTGTCGAGTATTTAACCAATTCTTCATCGAACAAAAAGATGATCGAAGTGATCGATTTCTTAAATGAGCATTTAACAGATGATTTATCCATTGATTTTCTGGCAGATACTTTCTATCTCAGCCGCTACCATCTGATGCACGCTTTCAAGGAGGAAACCGGATACACGATTGGAAACTACCTGTCCACCAAGCGGCTTCTGCTTGCTCGCGAACGCATCCTTCAGGGAGAGCCGATCACAACAGTGTGTTACGAATGCGGATTCCGCAACTATTCCACCTTCTCCCGCGCATACAAGAAGAACTTCGGTTGTTCACCGAGAGAACAGTTTCATCAACAGAGCACGTCTTTAAATGCATAAAACGAGAAATGCAATCCAAAAATGAATTGCATTTCTCGTTTTACTTTTTCTGTTATTGAATTAAGCCTGGCGTTCCGCCATCGTGTTGATCAACACCGGAATCAACTGCTTCTTACGCGATACCACACCTTTGAGCATCACTCCGTCTTCCGAAGGTTCACAATTGTATGCACTCTCGATAATCTGTGCCGCATCCGTACCGCGATAGATCAGATTCGTCGATTCGTTTAAGATATCGGTCAGCATCACAAATACCATCTGAATCTGTTTCTCTCCGAGAAGCTGATCCAGTTTCGGTGCAATACGCTCCTGTACCTTATCCAATTCCTGCCGTCCCATCGCACTAATCTGTGCCACGCCAAAATTGATATTTCCGGAATGAAAAATTTTAAAATCCTGATTTAATATTTCATCTTCTGTCTTATTATCAAAGTCACTTCCGGCTTCGAACATTGCAGAAGCAAGCTCTGTCACTTCCACACCCGCGATCTTGGCAAGCGCAAGTGCCGCACTTCTGTCAATCTCTGTACAGGTCGGCGAACGGAACATTAACGTATCCGACAGGATTGCCGCACACATGATACCGGCCATCTGTGCATTGATCTCTACGCTTTTCTCCAGATACATCTGATAAATGATTGTTGAAGTACATCCGAGCGGCTGATTACGGAAATATACCGGAGCCATCGTCTCGAGACTTCCGAGACGGTGATGGTCGATGATCTCAAGAATCTCTGCCTCATCAATATTGGCAACCGCCTGTGACTTTTCATTATGATCCACAAGAATCAACTGTTTTTTTTGTGTGTTCATCAAGTTTCGTCTGGAAAACATTCCCACGTAATTCTGATTCTCATCGAGGATCGGGAAGTCACGATGGCGTATCTTCGATACTGCCTCGCGTACCTCATCAACATAATCATCCACATCAAAATGCACAATATCCTTTTTCGTCATAAAGTGCTTGATCGGAATACTCTGGTTGATCAGACGCGCCGCGGTAAATGTGTCGTACGGTGTAGAGATTACAACCACTTCCTTCTCCTTTGCCGCCTCGATCACATCCTGGCTGACCTCATATCCGTTTGTTACGATCATACAGCTACAGTTCGACGCGATACAAAGAAGCTGTGACTCCTCGCGATCACCAATCATAACCAGATCATCTGCAGCCACCGCCGATGATAAGACTTCCGGTGTACCGACACCGATCACAACCTTGCCTTTGACAAAATAAGCATGTTCATTACCGGTCAGAAGCTGACCCTCAAGTGTCTCGATAATATTCTTATACTGCGTGCGTGCTGTCGAAAGGATCGAATTATCGTATACATCCATGTAGGATTTCGCAATATCGCCGGTTACGATCAGACCTTCCAGCTTGTTCTCACGGACGACCGGAAGCGTAACAACACCAAGGATTTTCATCATCTCCCATGCTTTCTTCATGGAAATATGACTGCTGACGCCTTCTGTCTTGCGCATGCGGATATCACGGAGCTGCGTTCCGACATCCGTTACCAGATTCGGTGCCTCAACCTTAAACCGATTGAGCACATACATCGTTTCCGCATTGATACTTCCGGCTCTTTTTGGCACATACTCAATGTTCTCATTTGGATTCTCTTCTTTTCGAAGTGCATTCTTATAATTTGCATAAGCAATTGCTGCACAGATGGAATCCGTATCCGGATGCTTATGCCCTACAACCCATACTTTCTTCTTATCCATACTCATACTCTCATTTCTTGATCTTAAACTACAACAAATTCCTGTCGCTTAGGACAAAAATGCAATTCCCTGAAACAGAGAATTGCATATCATTTCCTCTTATAATCCTAAAACACCTAAATTCATCAGCAACAAAGCGATCAGTATACCGAAATTAATAATTCCGAACACGAGCGCTACCGTAACCAGACCCTGTATACGATTTGTCTTCGCCTCAATCTGCGCCAGCCGATCCACTTTCTCATCCATGCTGCGGAACAGATCCTGCACATTGCGATAACACTTTACGTTCTCGGAATGAACCTTCTCAGAGAGATCATTCTTGACAACCGTCAGCTGCTCCTGTACCTGCTCTAAGGATTCCTTTAATTCCTTGGCTTTCTCCTCATTGAAACGCTTGCCATCCGCAACGTCATCCTTCATGGTTGCCTCAATCTCATCCATCTTGGCAGCAACCTTGGCAATAATGGAGTCTATCTGCTTCTCAACCTCGATTGTGAGTCCATTGGCCTTCTCCTGACGCTCCTGTAAGATCTGATCCAAAGCATCTGCTTTCTCCTGACGCTCATCCACCAGTGTCTGCAGCTCCTGTGCCTCGGTCTCCTTTGTATCTAACAGGCTCTGCAACTGCTTGGCCCGCTCTCTGAATTCATCAATCTGACTAAGTAAGAAATCTTCCTTGCTCACGACTCCTACGTTCCTTTCCTGAATATTTCCATCCTTCGGTTCTTCCGGAACCTCCTTCGGCACTTCCTGCGTCGTCTCTTTCACCGATCCTGTTACATGGCGCTCATTCTGTGGCTCTAATGTGTATACATTCGGCTTGTGATATGTAGTTTGTCGTCGATTCCGCGCAAGCTGTCTGCGCAACTCCAGCAATAAGCCAGCCATCGTGCTCCTCCCATGTAACAAATTCTTATACTATTGTAACATTATCGCTCTTTTTTGTAAATGGATACATAATTGTAATTCAAAATAAAGTGTGCGCTTGCCGCACACTTTCGCGCGCGAGCGGTATGCTCAGCATAAACTTCATCTCCGCGAGCTGCGCATCCCCGCGGAGCGTTTTTGAATCATAGGAAGGAATTTCCTATGATTCAAAATAAAATCGCCAGCCACCTCCCTGATTGGGAGGAAACTGACGATCCTTTAAAGAACATTTATATGACGTTCAATGAATTATTTACCAGCGTAAAGAGTTACTAACTTCTTTAAGTGCTCGTAACGATCCTTAGAGTTCTGCTCAGAAATTGCAAATAACTCTGCAGCTCTCTCTGGGTTGAACTTAGCAAGAGATGCGTAACGGTTCTCACCCTTTAAGAATGCCTGGTAATCACCTGTAGGCTCCTTGCTGTCTAATGAGAATGCATCTTTGCCTTCTACAGCAAGTGTTGGGTTGTAGCGGAAGTTGAACCAGTATCCGGACTCAACTGCTAACTTCTCCTCTGTCTGAGCCTTGCTCATACCCTTCTTGATACCATGGTTGATACATGGAGCATATGCGATGATCAGTGATGGTCCCGGATATGCCTCAGCCTCTGCAAGAGCTTTAACACACTGGTTCATATCAGCACCCATAGAGATGTGTGCTACATATACATAACCATAGCTCATTGCGATACCTGCAAGATCCTTCTTCTTTGTCTCTTTACCACCAGCTGCGAACTGAGCGATTGCACCTGTAGGAGTAGACTTAGAAGACTGTCCACCTGTATTTGAATATACCTCAGTATCGAATACCATTACGTTGATATCCTTACCGGATGCTAATACATGGTCAACACCACCGAATCCGATGTCGTATGCCCATCCGTCACCACCGAAGATCCACTGTGACTTCTTAGCAAGGAAATCTTTCTCTTTTAATACGTTCTTAGAAGCGTCGCATCCGCAAGCCTCTAATGCTGCTACCAACTTCTCAGTAGCCGGTCCGTTCTCGATACCAGAAGCGAATGTATCATTCCACTCCTTGATAGCCGCCTTAACATCCTCTTTGTCTGTGTTAGCAGCGATTCCATCTAACTCGTCTTTTAATCTGTCACGGATTGCTCTCTGAGCAAGTAACATACCATATCCGAACTCAGCAGCATCCTCGAAAAGTGAGTTAGACCATGCTGGTCCATGTCCCTGCTTATTTGTTGTATAAGGTGTAGAAGGTGAAGAGTTTGCCCAGATTGAAGAACATCCTGTAGCATTTGCAATGTACATTCTGTCACCGAATAACTGGGTGATCAACTTAGCGTAAGGTGTCTCACCACATCCACCACAAGCTCCTGAGAACTCAAGTAATGGCTGACGGAACTGAGATCCCTTAACTGAGTTAAGTTTGAACTTCTCGATAACCTCTTCCTTATCCTCAAGTGTTACTGCGTAATCGAAGTACTTCTGCTCATCCTCGTGTGCCTCGAAACCAGTCATTGTGATAGCCTGAACCTTGTCTGGACATACGTTTACACAAGATCCACATCCTGTACAGTCGAATGCTGATACAACGATTGCGAACTTGTATCCAGGCATCATGTTGAGGTCTTTCATCTGCATTCCTTCCGGAGCTGCAGCTGCCTCTGCCTCTGTCATAGCAACCGGACGGATTGCTGCATGAGGACATACATAAGAACACTGGTTACACTCGATACACTTTGTAGCATCCCATACAGGAACGTCAGTTGCTACACCACGCTTCTCGTATGCTGCTGTACCGGATGGAGTCCAGCCTGTCTCATATTTCTTAACAACAGATACAGGAATTGTGTTACCCTGCTGTCCGTTGACTTTCTGCTGAATATTCTTAACGAAATCAACAACTTCCTTGTTGTCTCCCTTAACTTCTACAGAGAAATCATCATCTGTGCAGTTCTTCCAGCTCTCAGGAACATCAACCTTAACGTATGCTGTAGCACCGGCATCGATAGCGTCATGGTTCATCTTAACGATATCGTCACCCTTCTTTGCATAAGACTTTGTAGCTGCGTCCTTCATAAGCTTGATAACTTCCTCTTCAGGAATCAGCTTAGTAAGTGAGAAGAATGCTGACTGAAGAACAGTGTTGATACGGTTACCAAGACCGATCTCCTTACCAATCTTAACACCATCAATGATGTAGAAGTTGATGTTGTTCTCAGCGATATATCTCTTAACCTGTCCAGGTAACTTCTCGTCTAACTCATCTACAGACCACTGTGTATTGAACAGGAATGTTCCACCAGGAACAAGATCCTGAACCATGTTGTACTTGTAGATGTAAGCAGTACAATGACATGCTACGAAGTTTGCCTGAGAGATCAGGTATGTGGAACGGATTGGAGTATGTCCAAAACGTAAGTGGGAAATTGTAACACCACCGGACTTCTTAGAGTCATAATCAAAGTATGCCTGAGCGTACATGTCTGTGTTATCACCGATGATCTTGATAGAGTTCTTGTTGGCACCTACAGTACCGTCTGCACCAAGACCCCAGAACTTACAGTTTGTAGTTCCTTCCGGTGTTGTAACAGGGTTCTCCTTAAGTTCAAGAGAAAGGTTGGTAACATCATCTGTGATACCGATTGTAAATCTTGGCTTCTCAGAGTTATTGAATACAGCGATGATCTGTCCAGGAGTAGTATCCTTAGATCCTAATCCGTAACGTCCGCTTGTGATTGTAACCTGATCGAACTTAGATCCCTTAAGAGCTGCAACAACGTCTAAGTATAATGGCTCTCCAAGTGATCCCGGCTCCTTAGTTCTGTCTAATACTGCGATTCTCTTAACAGTATCCGGGATAGCGTCGATTAAAGCTTCCTTAACAAATGGTCTGTAAAGACGAACTTTAACAACACCGACTTTCTCGCCTCTTGCCATTAAGAAATCGATTGTCTCGTCGATTGTCTCGCAAACAGATCCCATAGCAATGATGACACGGTCTGCATCAGCAGCTCCGTAGTAGTTGAATAACTTGTAATCAGTACCGATCTTCTCGTTAACCTTGTCCATGTATTCCTGAACGATAGCCGGAAGCTCATCATATGTAGAGTTGCAAGCCTCTCTTGACTGGAAGAAGATATCAGGGTTCTGAGCAGATCCCATCTCTACCGGATGGTTTGGATTTAATGCGTTCTTACGGAAAGCATCAACTGCATCCATATCTACCATATCCTTAAGATCTTCGTAATCCCATGTCTCGATCTTCTGAATCTCGTGAGATGTACGGAATCCATCGAAGAAGTTGATGAATGGAACTCTTCCCTTGATTGCTGCACAGTGTGCAACCGGAGTTAAGTCCATAACTTCCTGTACAGATGACTCACAAAGCATTGCAACACCTGTCTGACGGCAAGCATATACATCTGAGTGATCACCAAAAATGTTCAGTGCGTGAGTAGCGACACAACGAGCAGATACGTTAAATACGCCCGGAAGTCTCTCACCAGCTACTTTGTACAGATTCGGGATCATAAGTAACAGACCCTGAGAAGCTGTGTAAGTAGTTGTTAATGCACCGGCTGTGAGAGATCCGTGAACAGTACCAGCTGCACCGGCTTCAGACTGCATCTCTGTAACCTGAACTGTCTGTCCGAAAATGTTCTTACGACCTGCGGTTGCCCACTCATCTGTAGCCTCAGCCATAACAGATGAAGGAGTAATAGGATAGATTGCTGCAACATCGGTAAATGCATAAGAAGCATGAGCTGCTGCATGGTTTCCATCCATGGTTTTCATTGAACGTTTCATGAATTAGTCCTCCTATTTTAATTTAATGTTCAAACGTATTAAAAATCAGACATTGAATCAGAATGTCTCTAATTTAATAATATAAAATGAATGCCGCCAAAAATCAAGTTTTAGCGACACCATTTTTGTATTTTTACAAATACAACCTCTCAAATTCACCGAGCGCTACCGGACAGTTGCACAAAAAGCCCTGTCCGCACTCAAATCCACCTTCGATCAGGGATTGTTCCTGATCCTTTGTCTCGACACCTTCGATAATAATGTCTTTACCGAGGATCTTGACCATCCTGCCAATCTCACACAACAGTTTCAACTTCTGATCCGTCATACCGACATTGATGAAACTCTTGTCAATCTTGATCACATCCGCAGGCATATCCGCCAGCATGGAAAGGGAAGAATAACCGGTTCCGAAATCGTCGATCGCGATGCGGAATCCCATCTCGTGCAGACGGTTCATACAGTTTTTCAACGCCTCAACATTCTTGACGAGAACGCCCTCCGTAACCTCAATCTCCACATTGCCCGGAAGCACTGTATATTTCGACATAATGTGCGAAATACGATTTAAAAATTCCTCTCCGTCGCCCTCAAAATGCCTTCCCGAAAAATTCGTGGACACAATGATCTTGCGGCGTCTCTGCCGGTTCCACTTATCAATGGTTCTGAGCACTTCTTCAAAGATATAGAAATCCAGTTCCGTGATATAACCGATCTTCTCCAGCGAATCAATGAAGTACGCCGGCGGTATGATCGTTCCGTCCGGCTTTTTCCAGCGGGCAAGCGCCTCCGCACCATACACATTGCCGTTGCCCAGGAAGAACTTCGGCTGCAGATACATCTGAAAATCATCGCGATACAGTGCCTCGAAGAACTCACCGACCACCTTCTGTTCCTCCACACGCATCGTCCTGAGATCCGGTGTGTAGAAAATGATCTGCCGCTTGCCTATATTCTTCGCATGTTTCCATGCGAGATTGGCATTCTCAATCGCCTGATCAATGTCTATCTTCGTGTTATCCAGAATATAAACGCCTGCCGTCACACCCATTCCGCTGTTCGGATACTGGTAATTCTGCATGTTTGTAAATCTCTGATTGCGTTTGCGCAAATGCTCCTCGAGCAGTTCCCGGCTCTCGTCCACAATCAAGATCAGGAAAAAGTCGGAATACAGCCGGCACCCCACCTCAAAGTAAGGCTGACCGGCCACATCCGCAGCCAGCATCTTCAAAATACTGTCTCCCACCTTGTATCCATAGTTCTCATTGACATAACCGAAATTATTGATGTCCAGATATTCGATCGCATACACCTTGTCCGGGTCTGCCTTATCCATGACCCTGGCTGCCTGCCGCCGGAAAGAATCCTGATTATACAGGTTCGTGAGCGGATCGCGCATCTGTATCTTCTGAATCTGCGCCTTGCTCTCATCCACGTGGAAACGGAGTGATACGAAGATCGCCATCGTCCGTGTCAATTCCTTAAACAGTTCAATCTCGCTCGTTGTCCACTGCTTCTCCTCGTTTTTGGTCAGATACATAACTTCTCCGGTGCGGTCCCCAATGTACTCAAACTTGCCAACGACCGCGGAAAAAGGCACATTTGCCTTCACTTCCGCATTATCCTCATTCGGGTAGACATGTCCCTCCTTCACGAGCTGATCATGCGTCAGGATCATACATTGTCCAGGCTTGAGCTGCTTGTCCGAAAGATGCCGCCTTTTAAACACAGTCTGATTTGTGATCAGTTTCCGGGTGGTGTAACAGTTGGTCATCACCATATGTTCTTCTTCATCGTCATTCTCAAATACTGCCACAAAATCGAGTTCATATCTGTCCGCAATATTTTTCAGCAGCATGTTCAGCGAGCCTTCCAGATTCTTGGCATGCGCCATCAGGTTGACCGCAAAAGACAGAAATTCCTGATCCTTCTGGTTGATCATCTCGCGCCGGTCGATATGCACCGCCTCGTTGCACATCGGTCCGACATCCGTGCTATTGGCAATTTCATATCCGTCCTTGCCCCCCTGTTTTGCACGGTACATCGCATGATCCGCCTTCTCAAACAGGTTCGCATAAGTATCTTCCGGGGAACGGTAAACCGCCAAACCGATGCTGGAGGAAATGCGATAATTCACGTTTTCTCCCGCATATTCGCGTGAGAGCGCGCCGCAGAGCTTGTTCGCTTTCTCTGCCGCTTTCTGCACACTGGTATTCTTCATAAATACAAGGAACTCATCGCCGCCGACACGTCCCACCAGATCGTCCACGCGGAACTGGCTTCTTATAATATTGGCAACATCCATGATCACGGTATCCCCGAATGTATGCCCGAAATTGTCATTGATTCCCTTAAAATTATCGATATCGATCAGGAAAAGCACATGCGAGCCCGAAGGATTATTCTCAATATAGGATGTAACCTCCCGCTGGATCTCCAGCTTATTCAAAAGCTTCGTCAGCGGATCCCTGCGCACTTCCTCCTGCAACGCCTTATCCCGCTCAATATTAAAGCTTCGGCCGATCACGCGCACGATATTGCCCATCTCATCCCTGACACTGCAATAATACGTACGGAACCACTGATAACGCGGCGGTTCATCCTCCTTGCTCACATTAAAGCGCGTGTCGATATTGCCGGACACTTCCGCCTGTGCGGCCTCGTGCATCGCCTTCAAAAACAGATCCTGATCCGCCAGTGCCAGAGTCTTTATTTCCTCCTCCACCGGATAATACTCATCATGTGCCTCAAAATCACCGCGAAGTTCCATCAGTCGATGCGAACGAAGCATCTTCCAATTCAAAACATCCAGATCAAACGGATATTCTCTGGATAATTTCTCCATCATCTCGTACTTCTGTGTCAGAAGCTGCCGCGCCAGTTCTCCCGATTTCTGCGCATGGATGTCCCAGAACAGGAAAATCAGCTGCGGCAGTGCATTCCTGTATGCCAGCAGACTGCAACGCACCTGCACCCAGAAAAAACGGTGATCCTTGTGCTGAATACGCACTTCCTGATCCGCCACACGCCGTCCCTGCACAACCTGTGCAACCGTCTCTTCAAGCAAGTAAATATCCTTGTCCGAGACCAGCCTCTCCGCGCCGGTCTTCTCGATTTCCTGCTCCGTATATCCGAAAAAGCGGATAAACTCGGCATTGACCATCTCAAATTTTAAGGAATTTCCGTAAGTTGCGACCGCAGCCGCAATTGGAATATCAACCCCCATTAATTCTTTATAATCCATCTCTCCACCCAATTTACCTGATTATTAGTTCCATTATAGCAGTTTTCTTCGCTTTTTCCAATAAGAATGCGTTTTTTCCAATAATAAAGCGTTTTTCCGCTTGAAATAAAGAAGTTTTCATGTTTAAATAGAACTCGTGACTAAATGGATTAAAGAATAATGAGGTTTTCGTATGATTAGTGCAAATAATATCACCTTAAGACTGGGCAAGAAAGCCCTCTTTGAGGAAGTAAACATCAAATTTACTGAGGGAAACTGTTACGGACTGATCGGAGCCAACGGCGCCGGAAAATCAACCTTCTTAAAGATTTTATCCGGACAGCTTGAGCCGACGAGCGGTGAGATCGTGATCACACCGGGACAGCGTCTGTCATTCTTACAGCAGGATCACTTCAAATATGATGAATTTACGGTATTAGATACCGTTATCATGGGTAACAAAAGACTTTATGATATCATGAAGGAAAAAGATGCCATCTATATGAAGGAAGATTTCTCCGACGAGGATGGTATCCGCGCAAGTGAACTCGAAGCCGAATTTGCAGATATGGACGGATGGAACGCAGAATCTGACGCTGCTACCCTCTTAAACGGACTCGGCATCCCGACCGAAGATCACTACACACAGATGGCGGATCTTCCGGGCGCACTCAAAGTCAAAGTACTTCTTGCGCAGGCATTGTTCGGTAACCCGGACATCTTGTTGCTCGACGAGCCGACCAACCACCTGGATCTCGATGCGATCGCATGGCTCGAGGAGTTTTTGATCAACTTCGAGAACACGGTCATCGTCGTATCCCACGACCGTTACTTCTTAAACAAGGTATGTACCAACATTGCCGATATGGATTACGGCAAGATTCAGCTCTATGCCGGAAACTACGATTTCTGGTATGAGTCCAGCCAGCTTCTCGTTCGTCAGATGAAGGAAGCAAACAAGAAGAAGGAAGAGAAGATCAAAGAGTTACAGGAATTCATCTCCCGTTTCTCCGCCAACGCTTCCAAATCCAAGCAGGCAACTTCCCGTAAGCGCGCCCTTGAAAAAATCCAGCTGGATGACATTCGTCCTTCCAGCCGTAAATACCCGTACATTGATTTCCGACCGAACCGTGAGATCGGTAACGAAGTTCTGACGGTTGACGGAATCAGCAAGACGATTGATGGAGTCAAGGTTCTCGACAACATCTCCTTCATCGTCGGACACGATGACAAGATTGCTTTTGTCGGCGGCAACGAGCTTGCCAAGACAACCCTCTTTAAGATCCTTGCCGGCGAGATGGAACCGGACGAGGGAACTTACAAGTGGGGCGTGACAACAAGCCAGTCCTACTTCCCGAAGGACAACACGACCATCTTTGATACCGACGAGCTGATCGTTGACTGGCTCACCCAGTTCTCCGAGATCAAAGATGCCACTTATGTGCGCGGTTTCCTCGGTCGTATGCTTTTTGCAGGAGAAGACGGGGTCAAGAAGATGCGCGTGCTCTCCGGTGGTGAGAAGGTGCGTGTACTCCTCTCCCGCATGATGATCATGGGCAGTAACGTTTTAATGTTCGATGAGCCGACCGACCACCTGGATATGGAATCCATTACCGCACTCAACAACGGTATGATCAAGTTCCCGGGCGTCATCCTTTTCGCCTGCCGTGACCATCAGGTTGTACAGACGACCGCAAACCGTATCATCGAGTTCCTTCCGGACGGAAGCATGATCGATAAGGTATCCACCTACGATGAGTACCTTGAGAGCGATGTTATGGCAAGAAAGCGTCAGGTTTATAACACAACTGCAGATGAGGAAGCAGACGATTAAATCTGGCAAATTCGGGTTTGGCGTGATCAGATTTGAGTTTTAATACGGACGATACCGGAT
>CAVHWG010000180.1:0-1962 GCA_963639645.1 Firmicutes bacterium TM09-10
GTTGGTAGAGCAGAGGACTGAAAATCCTCGTGTCTCTGGTTCGATTCCGGAACTAGGCATTTTTTGTGTTATAAGAAGCTCATTAACTTACATTTCGAGATACAGGATAGGAGATGGCCATATGCTTTACTATCTGTTGATGATACTTATAGGGTACTTGTTGGGAAGTATTCTTTTCGCGCCTGTTTTCGGGCAATTAATTCAGAAGAAAGACATTATCAGTGGAACAAAAGACTTGAATCCCGGGACTGCAAATGCATTCATGCAGGGCGGTATGACATGTGGAATTCTGACTTTGATCGGGGATATGGGAAAGGGATCGCGAGGCGTGTAAAGTGAGGTTATTAAGGATGCATTGATCTTATCCTGCAGTACCGGTGGCGGACATAATGCGGCCGTTGCTGCAACTGTTAGGTGCGTTAAAGAAGCTGGATAAGCCAGAATATGTCGAAAAGATGCGTATGGCGCAGCTTAACAATATTCCGCAGAATGCAAGCGTAAAAATATGTGACTGGCTGGAGACCATTGTGTTTTAATGGGCACGAGCAGGAATGAAAAAAATTAAAGTGAAATATTTACATGCAATCCCTTGCCGTTGATCTGCGAATAAATATCGTTTTCTACAGCGGTATGGGCTTTCTTGCTTAATTTGTAAAAGTGCTTTGAAAATTCCTGATCCGAAGAGAAAATCTTGCGGACTTTCGAGTCCTTGGAAGCTTTAAACAGGTCTTCGTTTATCTTCAGTTTGCCGCCGGATTCCATGGAGACGCCGATATGCTCCAGTTCATCGGAATACTTATTGAAGTATGCCTTCATTTTCTTTAACTGATATTTGGTGTCATGATCCGAGGAATCTTTGGAAGAATCGACCATATTATTATATGTGTCAATGAATGCGGTCAATGCCGAACGGGTTGTATCGGAGATCGTTTCATCCTTCTCATCGGTATCGGCACCGTAATCATTCTTCTGAAGTCGTTTGGCAGCACGGGTCAATGCGCGGCTGTCTTCATAGGAAAGTTCAAGCTTGGTGTAATCCTTGCGACCTGAGGATTTGCTGACACTTCGGTTATTTGCATAGAAATTATTCATAAAATAATTGGTGCTTAAACTGACACCGGATGATACAGCTGACATAATATTCCTCCTTCTTTTTGGATTACATAATTTATATCGGCAACATCCTTTACATTTTTAATCCCTGATTGTAAAATAATTGTGCTTCTTTGAAGCATTGCGAAACACGAAAAGGAGTTAATTTGATGAAGATCGTTTTTTTAGATGCAAAAACAATCGGTGAAGATATTGATCTGTCAGGTTTTGATGCGCTCGGTGAAGTTGTAAAATATGGCTTTTCCACATCGGAGGAAGCAAGGGAACGCACAGAGGATGCGGATGTGCTCGTGCTCAACAAAGTGCAGGTAAATGAGGAGACGATCGGCGCGGCAGAGCATTTAAAACTGGTGTGTGTGACGGCGACCGGAACGAACAATTTGGACAAAGAATATCTGGAGAGACGCGGGATTGCGTGGCGCAATGTTGCGGGATATTCCACAGAGTCGGTGGCGCAGCATACGTTTGCAATGCTTTTCTACTTATTGGAAAAGCTTTCATATTATGATGAATATGTAAAGTCCGAGAAATATGTGAATGATGTGTCTTTTACGCATTTTGCGAAAGCATTTCATGAGTTGGCGGGAAAAACATACGGAATTATCGGACTTGGCAATATCGGTCGAAGGGTGGCGGATATTGCAAAAGCGTTTGGCTGTCGTGTGATCTACTTTTCCACATCGGGACGCAATAATCAGCCGGGTTATGAACGTGTGAGTTTTGATGAGCTGCTGGCACAGTCGGATATTGTGTCGATCCATGCACCGCTTGATGAGAATACGCTGGGTCTTATGAACAAAGAGGCTTTTGCAAAGATGAAACCGTCAGCGATCCTGCTCAACGTAGGAC
>CAVHWG010000180.1:2069-10242 GCA_963639645.1 Firmicutes bacterium TM09-10
ACGTAGGACGGGGCCAGATCATCAAAGAGGCGGATCTGGCGGAGGCATTAAAGAATCGCACGATCGCGGCAGCGGGACTGGATGTGCTTTCGGTAGAACCGATGCAGCTGGAGAATCCGCTTCGCGAGATCAAGGACAGCGAGCGACTTTTGATCACACCGCATATTGCGTGGGCGGGAGTGGAAGCCAGAACGAGATTGATGGACATTATTTTACATCAGATCAAAGAATATTTTGCAGATATGGACTGCTATTATTGATAAAAGCAGTTTATATTTTGTATTGACAATGGATATCATAGTGATATAATCTAACGTGGTATCGAAAACTACATGTAAAGCTAATTAATAACAGATACCGATAGACAAAATTGGAAAACTGTATATTGCAAATATACACGATTGTGTGTTTGAATATTCTCATTCGGAGTAAAATCCAATATACTTCCAATTAGAGTCATTATAAGAGAGAAAACGGAGGAGTAAGAGATGGCAAGTTTAAAAGATGCGGCAGAGAGACAGGCATTTTCGATTGCAATCGATGCAACATTAAAAAGCCTGAACAAAGATAGAGAGAAGGCATTGCTCAATATCGTCAATCTGGTTCAGAAATTCATGGGAGATAACTTTACGGCAGAGTCCTATGAAGGTGCCAAGAAGATGATTATGAATCCGGAACATAAATGGATGCGTTATGTCAACAGACTTCTTGATGAAACTGATCCGCATGTTGCGAAGATGACCGCTTTAAACCTTGGTTATCAGGCTGCATTTGCAGGAACCAAGAAGATTCGTAAGATGAGAGAAATCGAGCAGTGTAACATTCCTTGGTTGATCCTGATGGATCCGACCAGTGCATGTAACCTGCGTTGTACCGGATGTTGGGCTGCAGAGTATGGACATAAATTAAACTTAAGCTTTGAGGAGCTGGACAGCATTGTAACACAGGGTAAGGCGATCGGTGTATACTTTTATATGATGACCGGTGGAGAACCGCTGGTTCGTAAAGCCGATATTATCAAGCTTTGCGAGAAGCACAATGATTGTGCATTCCATTGTTATACCAATGGAACACTGGTTGATCAGGCATTCTGTGATGATATGAAGAGAGTCGGTAACCTTTCACTTTCCATTTCCCTTGAGGGATTTGAGGATGCTAATGATTTCCGTCGTGGCGAAGGTGTTTATAATAAGGTACTGGCTGCCATGGATCTGCTTCATGAGAACGGACTGATCTTCGGTAACAGCGTATGCTATACAAGCAAGAATATGGATGCGGTAACAAGTGATGAGTTCTTTGATCTTCTGATCGAGCACGGAAGCCGTTTTGCATGGTACTTCCATCTGATGCCGGTTGGAATGAAGGCTTCACCGGAGTTGATGCCTACCAAGGAGCAGAGAGAATATATCTACCACAGAATCCGTGAGGTTCGTGCAAAAGAAGGTGGAAAAGAGATCTTCGTTATGGATTTCCAGAACGATGGAGAGTTCGTTGGAGGATGTATCGCAGGAGGACGTAACTACTGCCATATTAATCCGAAGGGTGATGTGGAGCCTTGTGTATTTATCCACTATTCAGGAGCCAACATTCGTGAGAAGTCACTCCTTGAGTGTTTAAAGCAGCCACTGTTTATGGCATACAGAGACAATCAGCCATTTAACGAGAATATGCTTCGTCCATGTCCGATGCTTGAGAATCCGGAGATTCTTCAGAAGATGGTTCATGAGACAGGCGCACACTCAACGGATGTTGAGGAGGCTGAGCCGGTAGAGCATCTCTGCGGTAAATGCGTGGATTATGCAAATGAGTGGAAGGGTACTGCCGATAAGTTATGGGCAGAGCATCCATACCACAAGAAGGGCTATACAAACTTTAAGAAGAAATAAGATTTAAAAAGTTTCACACAAAATTAAGATTTAGACACAGGATTCCCGGTTTACATGCCGGGAATTTTGTTGTATTGTAATGGAATGAAAATGAATTTTAAAATACGACTCGAATATGATAAGAAAAATAATATAAGAGCGGCAATCGCTATCATTCTGGCAATTGTTATGTATGTGACGATCGGCTTTCACATTGGGGCACTGATCGCATACGGATTGCTGTATTACCTGATCAAAAGCGTAAAGATTGACCTTGATGAGCGCTACCCGTGGCTTTGGACGCTGATCCTGTTTATCGGTGGCTCGATCTTTACTACATATATCATCCAGAGATTGCTTCTGGATTCCGAACTGTTTGCCAGGACGAGTAATTACAAGTGGTTTTTAAATGTTCTGTGCTGTCTGGTTGTATACTTTTTTGTCCAGTTGTTTACGAACAACAGCGGATTAACTTGTATTATCTCCCATGTAACCCTGCTTTGTTTTGCTTTTGTCAATTACTTTGTATATCTGTTTCGCGGAAACGAATTTCAGTTTGCGGATATCCGCTCGATCGGAACGGGAATCAGCGTGGCAGGTAATTATCAGCTGCGGCTGAATGCCAAGGGTGCGTATGTCATCTTTGTGACGGCACTTTTTATCGCGTTTGTGCGCAAATGTCATATTAAGTTTACCCATGCGTGGAGAATGCGAGTGATTGACATCATGCTTGCCGCGATCGCGTGTATGACGGTTGTGGTAAATGCTTATGATATCAATACGGAGACATGGGAGCAGAAAGGTTCCTATCGCAACGGATATATTTTAAATTTTATCCTCGGAATACGAGACAGTTTTGTGTCCGCACCAGATGGTTATTCCTCTGATGCGATCAAGGAGCTGGAACAGGAATATACGGCGGACAATAAAGATTATTCCAAGGCGGATGTCAAAGATCCGACGATTATTGTTATTATGAATGAATCGTTTTCGGATCTGAGCGTTTTGGGAGATCTGAAGACAAATGTGGAGTTGACGCCTTTTATTGATTCCCTGAAGGAGAATACGACCAAAGGCTATGCGCTGTCATCGGTATTCGGTGCAAAGACGCCAAACTCGGAGTGGGAGTATCTGACCGGCAATTCGATGGCATTCCTGCCGAGCGGTTCGGTCGTGTACCAGCAGTATATCAGTGACACACCGACTTCGATCGTTTCGAATCTCAAGGATATCGGTTACACCTGTGTTGCGATGCATCCGTACTATGCGACCGGATGGAGTCGAAATCAGGTTTATCCGAATATCGGATACGATGAAATGCATTTTATTGACGATTTTGATCAGACAAAGGTGCTGCGCGAGTACATCACAGATCAGGAACTGTATGACAAGATTATTGAACGATACGAGAGCCGTGGCGCGAATGAGAAATTGTATCTGATGGGTATTACGATGCAGAATCACGGTGGATACGGGGAAAGTTACGATAATTTTACCGAGAGTGTATACAAAGTCGGACGGTCCTACACGGATGCAAACCAATATCTGTCACTCGTACATGAGAGCGATAAGGCGGTCAAGAATCTGATCGAATATTTTTCCAAGGTGGATGATCCGGTGGAGATCGTGTTCTTCGGCGATCATCAGCCGAGTCTGAACAGCAATTTCTATCCGCTTTTGAACGGAAAGGGACTTTCCGGATTGACCGAGGATGAGCTGGAAGCACTCTATACGGTTCCGTTCTTTATCTGGACAAATTACGACACGCCGGAGGAGACTGTTGATATTACAAGTTTGAACTACCTGTCGACGCTCACTCTGGAGCGGGCAGGTATCGAGCTCCCGGAATACAATAAGTTCCTCGCCGAGATGATGGAGGTTGTACCGGCCATCAACTCCAGGGGATACTATTCCAAGAGTAAGGGATGCTACCTGCACCTGGATGAAGCCACCGGTGAGGAGGCGGAATGGATCAAACGCTACAATATTCTGCAGTACAATTCGATGTTTGATAAAAAGGGACGGAGCAATGTCTTTTTCCCGTACAATATAAAACAGTAACGCCAAAGAGGAGACGTCATGAGACTGAGGGAATTATTACCATATGAAAATATTGTGATACAGTGCCATGATAATCCGGATGCTGATGCTTTGGCATGTGGATTTGCGGTATATCTGTATCTGCAATCACAGGGCAAAAAGCCGGATCTGATCTATGCGGGGCACAATCGCATCCGCAAGACCAATCTTGTGATGATGGTGCAGGATCTGGATATTCCGATCCGGCATGTGGAGCATCTTGCAAAGACACCGGATCTGCTTGTGATGGTGGATTGCCAATATGGCGGAGGAAATGCGATCCGCTTCGATGCCGGTACGATTGCGGTCATTGATCATCATCGTGTGAGCACGCAGCTCCCGAAACTTTCCGAGGTGCGGAGCAATCTGGGCGCATGCGCTACGCTTATCTGGCAACTGCTCAAAAAAGAGAATTTCGATGTCAAAAACAACCGTAAGCTTTCTACCGCTTTATACTACGGGTTGTATACCGATACGAGCGGGCTGTCCGAGCTGGCACATCCGCTCGATAAGGATCTGCGCGATGAGGCGGTGTTTGATGCACAGTTGATGCACAAGTACCGCAATGCGAATCTGTCACTCGAGGAACTCGAGACGGCGGGCGCAGCGCTTTTGCACAGCGATTATATAGAAGAATACCGCGCATCGGTGGTGAAATCCGGCCCATGTGATCCAAATGTGCTCGGTATCATCAGCGATCTGGTACTCGAGGTTGATGCGATCGACATCTGTATCGTGTTCAATGTGGTGCAGGATGGCGTGAAATTTTCTGTGCGAAGCTGTACCAGGGAAGTGAAAGCGAATGAGCTGGCAGCGGAACTCAGCAAAGGCATCGGTTCCGGCGGGGGACATGAGTCGAAGGCCGGTGGATTTATTCCGATGGATCTGATGACGGAAGAATACTTAAAGTTATGTGAGATGCACCATTTTACGCCGCGCATGGAACTGGATGAGGACTGTGAACATCCGGCAGCATCCGGTGTGAAGTCGGTGCTTGACGAGCGGTTCCGTAAGTATATGGAGGATACAGATATTGTTTATGCGAGTGAATGCACATTAAGCGGTGACAATTCGGATCATTATTGCAGAAAGGCAATTCCGTGGGGCTATGTGCGTGCCACCGATCTGGTGGAGGCCGGTACGAATGTGCTGATCCGTACGATGCACGGAGACATCGACACGGTGATCGAGGAGAATATGATCCTTACGATCAGCCCGATGGGAGGCGTATTATTCTGCAAAGAGAATGATTTTGCGCAGCAGTATCGCAACTATCCGGATTGGAAATTCCAGTTGAAGGATGCGGAGTATTCGCCGACGATCAAGGTCGTGCACTCCGGTGCGGTGATCGCGCCGATGCGTGTTGCGAAGATCTGCGTGCCGAAAGGCAGGCTTTTTGTTCATGCGCGCTGTCTGGACCGCAAAGTAAAGCTTTTTACGGAAGTGGACGGAGAACAGCATTATACGTTAGGACGTATCGGCGATTATCTGACCGACGATACGGAGCAGTTGGAAGGTGTATGTATTATGAAGAAAGAATTTTTTGAACAGACTTATGATAAGGCCGGTGTGACACAGGGGCGCAAAGCGGTTATTTTTGATCTTGACGGAACGCTTCTCGACACACTCGAGGATTTAAAGGATGCGACCAATGCGGCACTTGCTTCGCAGGGAATGCCACAGTGCACACTTGATCAGGTTCGGCGTTATGTCGGCAACGGTGTGCGCAAGCTGATGATCCGTGCGGTGCCGGACGGGGAGGAGAATCCTTTGTTTGAGCAGACGTTTGCAGCATTTAAGGAATATTACGGTGAGCATTGTCTGGATCACACCGCACCGTATCCGGATGTACTCAATGTGATGAAGGAATTGAAGGAGCGCGGAATTAAGATGGCGATCGTTTCGAATAAGCTCGATTCCGCAGTCAAGGAATTAAATGAGAGATTTTTCAGTGAATATACATCTGCAGCGATTGGTGAGATGGAAGGTGTTGCGAGAAAACCGGCGCCGGATATGGTAGAGAAAGCACTGCGTGAGATCGGTATGACGAAAAGTGATGCGGTCTATGTGGGAGACTCGGATGTGGATATCCAGACTGCGAAGAATTCCGGACTCGATTGTATCTCCGTGACATGGGGATTCCGTGATATTCCGTTCCTGTTGGAGCACGGTGCAAAAACAATGATCGATAAGCCGCTCGAACTCTTGTCGCAGGTGTAGATATTTGGTACAATAAATCCAAATCGGTAAAGGAGCAAAACAGATGGAAGAGAGAATTTCAGGACATACCGGACTGCTTGCGTTGATCGGATCACCGGTCGGACATTCCGGATCACCGGCAATGTACAATTACAGTTTCGCAAAGCTGGGACTGGATTATGCATATGTCGCATTTGATATAAAAGAAGACCAGGTAAAAGATGCCTTAGAGGCAATGAAACTTTTCAAGATGAGAGGCTGCAATGTGACGATGCCGGATAAGATGGAGGCGGCCAGATGTGTGGACGAGCTCTCCCCGGCAGCACAGATCATCGGTGCGGTCAATACGATCGTCAATGAGGACGGCAAGCTCAAGGGTTATATTACAGACGGAGAAGGATTTGTCGATAATCTGAAGGACCACGGCATCTATATCAAGGGCAAGAAGATCACAGTCGCAGGCGGCGGCGGTGCAGCGACTGCAATTCAGGTGCAGTGTGCGCTTGACGGAGCCAGAGAGATTACGATTTTTAATATTAAGGATGCTTTTTTCGAGAAAACACTTAAGACGGCGGAGAAGATCCGTGCTGCAGTGCCGGGAATCACCGTCAATGTGTACGATATTGCGGATACCGCAAAGATGACGGAGGAGATTCAGTCCAGTGACATCTTTGCGAATGCAACGATAGTCGGAATGAAGCCGATGGACGACCAGAGTGTGGTCAAGGATCTGTCTGCATTCCGTCCGGGACTTGTTGTGTGTGATGCAGTCTATAATCCGGAGGAGACAAAGTTGCTCCGCGAGGCGAAGGCGGCCGGATGTACCTGCATCGGCGGTAAAGGCATGCTTTTGTGGCAGGGTGTTGCTGCATTTAAGTTGTACACAGGCATGGATATGCCGGTAGAAGAAGTAAAGGAGAAGTTCTTTTCATGAGTAAAGAGATTAACAGTAACATTTTTCTGATTGGATTTATGGGTGCCGGCAAGAGCACGATTGCAAAAGAGTTACAGCGTGAACTGGGATTTCCGCTTGTCGAGATGGATCAGCGCATCGTGGAGGAGCAGGGAATGTCCATCAACGACATCTTTGCACAGTACGGAGAGGCACATTTCCGCGATATCGAGAGTCAGCTTGTCGTTGATCTCGGAGAGCAGGAGCCGAGCATTGTGTCCTGTGGCGGTGGTGTGGTCGTGCGCCCGGAGAATACACAGAATATGAAGAAAAGCGGTCGGATCGTGTTCCTTAAGGCGACACCGGAGACAATCTACGAGCGTGTGAAGAACAGCACGGACCGCCCGATCTTAAATGGTCATATGAACGTGGAATATATCGCGGAACTGATGGAGAAGCGCCGCGCGCTGTATGAGGAAGCGGCAGACATCACGATCCAGACGGACGGTAAGACAAGAGAACAGGTCTGCGAGGAAATTATTGGAAAGCTGAGGAACACGAATGAAGTTTAATTGGGATAACAGATTTTTTCAGGCATTAAGCAAGTTGGTCGATTGTATGGCGCTGAGCGCTCTGTGGTTTTTCTGCAGTCTTCCGATCATCACATTCGGAGCGTCGACGAGCGCACTCTACTATGCGATCCACAAGTCGGTGCGCGGTAACAGAGGTTACATGACCAAGAATTTCTTCCATGCATTTGCGAAGGGATTCAAGCAGTCGACATTGTCCTGGCTGGTACTTCTGGTCGTACAGATCATTCTCGGCATGGATGCTTATATTACATATCAGACGCTGAAAGCGGGCAATACATTGGGAACATTTTTCTATTTCTTCCTGATCATGATCGTGTTCAGCATCATCTGGGCATGCTATCTGTTCCCGTATATTGCAAGATTTGAAGATGGCGTGAAGACAACCTTGAAGAACTCATTGTTTATGATGATCATTCATCTGCCGTGGTCACTGCTTATTCTGGTGCTTTTTGCACTGGCAGCATTTGTTGTCTATCTGTTCCCGATTCTGATCTTTTTGATACCGGCACTTCTGTTCCTGACACTGGATGCCGTGCTGGAGCGCA
>CAVHWG010000181.1:0-28171 GCA_963639645.1 Firmicutes bacterium TM09-10
TATTAAGATTGCTTTTTTTGATATAGACGGAACGATTCTGCAGTTTGAGCACCGGGAGATTACGGAGCGGATGTGCGACACGCTGCACCAATTACAGAAGAAAGGAATTATTATTTGTATTGCAACAGGCAGAGCGCCGGTTTCTCTGCCGCATTTCAGCGGAGTGGAATTTGATGCGTTTCTGACGTTTAACGGTTCGTACTGTTACAATAAGCAGGGAGCGATTTTTGACAACCCGATTCCGAAGGAAGAGGTGCGCAGACTGGTGGATAATGCGGCTGCAATGGGCAGACCGGTATCGGTTGCGACGAAGGAGCGGCTTGCGGCGAATGGCAGGGATGACGACCTTGTGGAGTATTATAGATTCGCGAAGCTGAATGTGGATATTGCGGATCATTTTGATGAAATCATCGCTGCGGAGGATGTGCATCAGATCATGCTTGGCTGTACGATGGAGGAACGCCCGAAGCTGCTTGCGGGTGTGGAAGGCGCTAAGATTACGGCATGGTGGGAGCGCGCGGTGGATGTGATCCCTTCGAACGGCGGCAAAGGCGTCGGCGTGGAAGCAATGCTGAATTTTTATGGATTTGATCGGTCCGAAGCGATCGCATTCGGTGACGGCGACAATGATATCGAGATGCTTGAGACGGTCGGATGCGGTGTTGCGATGGGCAATGCATCGGACAATGTGAAGGCAATTGCGGACGATGTGTGCGGTGATGTTGCGGACGATGGAATCTACCATTATTGCAAAATGCATCAACTGATATAAGCAAAGAAAAGGGAAACAAATTATGAGTGACGATAATAAATATAATGAGATCTATGATGCGGCGGAAGAAGAGGAACGCCGCGAGGAGGAGCGCCACAGAGCGCGCAGGGAGCGTGCGCAGCGGATGCGTGAGGAGAAGCGTAAAAGCATGCTTATGTGCAGATATGGCACGATCGGAGCGGTTGCTGTCATTAGTGTGATCGTGCTGATCACAGTCGTGGTCAAGCAGAGAAGCAAGATTGATCCACGTGCAATCGAACCGCAGACACAACAGGTGGCATCGCAGACCCAGATGCCCGAGTCGGAGGAGCCAACCGAAGAAATATGGAGTTTTGAAGCACATGAGACGGACAGCACGACGGATCTTCCGGAGTCGGTGGTTAGCCAGTACGGAATTATGATCAATGCGGATACCGGTGAAATTCTTGCGCAGAGAGGCGGAAGAGAGCGGATCGTGCCGGCATCCATGACGAAAGTAATGACGGTTCTGGTTGCCGCAGAGCATATCTCGGAAGACCAGCTTGACGATACGGTAAGACTGACTAAGGAAGTGGCAGATTACAGTTACATTAATGACTGTAGTAATACGGGATTTGAGCTGAACGAGCCTATTACGGTGCGGGATCTGTTCTATGGAACAATCATGCCGTCCGGTGCGGATTCGGCAGTATCGCTTGCCAATTACGTTGCAGGTTCGCATGAGGCGTTTGTTGATATGATGAATGAGAAGCTGGACGAGCTTGGCCTGTCAGAGACCTCGCATTTTACGAACTGTGTCGGACTGTACGACGAAGACCATTATACGACACCGTACGATATGGCGGTAATCCTGAAGGCTGCAACCGACAATGAGTGGTGCAGGCAGGTGCTCTCCGAACACATTTACACGACAGAGAAGACAAAGCAGCATCCGGACGGACTGCGTATTTCCAATCTGTTCCTGCGGAGAATCGAAGACCGGGATACACACAGTACCGTTCTCTGCGCGAAAACAGGATTTGTGTCACAGTCGGGAAGCTGTGCGGCAAGTATGGCGATCGACAAAAACGGAACGGAATATCTTGTCGTGACAGCCGGTTCGACATCGAGCTGGCGATGCATTTACGATCATGTGGACATTTATACACAGTTTATTCCGGAATAGATTGGAAGAAAAAATAAATCAAGAATAAATAAATTAAGAATAAATAAATCAAGAATAAATGAGGGAGAAGGCTTGCAATGAAGAAAATCATGTTAAAACAGACGAATGTTAAGATCCCAGCGATCGCTGTGGGATGTATGCGCATCGGCGATATGGAGACCCAAGCACTGGCAGAGCACATTGAGTTCTGTGTGGGACAGGGATTGAACTTTTTTGATCATGCAGATATCTATGGTGGAGGTACCTGTGAGACTGCATTTGCAAAAGCGCTAAAAGAGACGGAGATCAGACGAGAGGACATCTTCGTGCAGTCCAAGTGTGGCATTGTGCCGGGGGTTATGTATGATTTTTCGAAGGATTATATTTTGAAATCCGTGGACGGAATCTTAAAACGCCTTGATATGGAATATCTGGATGCACTGGTGCTTCACAGACCGGACGCGCTGGTGGAGCCGGAAGAGGTTGCAGAGGCATTTGATGAATTGGAGAAAAGCGGAAAGGTTCGTCACTTCGGGGTATCGAACCATAAGCCGATGCAGATTGAGCTGCTGAAGCACTACGTTAAGCAGCCAATCGAGATCGACCAGCTGCAGCTTAGCATTCCGTGTTCAAATATGATCACAAACGGTTTGGAAGTGAATATGACAACGGATGGGGCATTTGATCGGGATGGAAGCGTACTCGATTATTGCAGACTGCATGATATGACGATTCAGGCGTGGTCACCGTTCCAGTATGGTTTCTTCGAGGGCGTGTTTATCGGTAATGAGGAGAAGTATCCGAGGCTGAATGCTGTGCTTCGTGAACTGGCAGAGAAATACTGCGTGACACCGTCGGGCATTGCGACGGCATGGATCCTTCGCCATCCGGCAGGCATTCAGATGATCGCCGGATCAACAAGCCGTAACCATATGCAGGAGATCATAGACGGAAGCAATGTGACATTGGCAAGAGAAGAGTGGTACAAACTTTATCTTGCTGCAGACCATATGCTTCCTTAACAAAAAGATATAATTAAATCAGGATTATAAAATAATAATGTTCGCACAATTCAGATCTTCGCCGAGTTCGTACACTTTACCGCTCTCTAAACCGACAACGGTCGGACGCAGGATATAATGCGGGATGTTGCGGACAACGCGCGCTTTCTCTCCGTTACTTAACTCGACAATACTGTCGACCGGATAGAGGATCATGCTCTCTAAGAAGCTTTTCATCGCCGTAATGTCGAGCTCCATTGTCATGGACATGATCATCTCGACGGCATCACGTTGCGAATAGGCAGCCTTATAAGGACGCTCGGTGACGAGTGCGTCATAGATATCTGCTACAGCCAGAATCTTGGCATAAGGACAGATCTTGTCTTCTTTGACACCCATCGGGTAACCGGAACCGTTGATCTTCTCGTGGTGTTGTAATACACCGAGTGCGATCTGCGGAGAGACTTCCGGACGGTCTTTGATGATCTGATAACCGTAAAACGAATGCTGCTTCATAATAGTAAATTCCGCATCGTTGAGACGACTCGGCTTGTTGAGGATCGAGAGAGGAACCTTTGTCTTGCCGACGTCGTGCAACAGACCGGTTACGCCGATCTCATGGATCTGCGCCTGGGAAAGTCCTTGCTGCTTGGCAACGATCATCGCGATCGTTGCGACATCAACACTGTGTTTAAAGGTATACTCGTCACTTGTCTTAAGCGCTGAGATATCGATCGCGATCGCGTCGTTCTCATTGATCGCAGACAGCAGATCTGTGGCGATCGTATCTGTGGCCTCGACCATCTCCGGGGAGTTGGTGTTGTTGTATACAAATTGGATACCCTGGGCGACGCGCTCGCGGACGCTTGCGGAGAGTGTGACTTTAGAGCGGTCATCGGTGCGCAGCTTTTTGATATTCTTTTCGGCGGCAGCACTCGTAGGAAGAGCTTTCTCCTCTTCCTCTTCTTCTCCATCCTGAACATAAACACTCATAATGCCCATCTGGATCAGAGAATTGATCATATAGTCATCCAGTTCGGCGCCTCGTGCAACAAGGTTGCGGCCGAGACGGTCAACGACCGGATGATCCAGTTTCATGCCCGCTTTCAATTGCCGGGTGCGCATATATTTCCGTTGTACCAATTTGTGCCTCCGTTTATTAGTAGTATTTAATATATTTTACCATGTTTTATGGAATTATCCAATGCGATTTTGTGCTTTTTGTTAACTTGGTGTAAAATCACGAAAAACAATGACGGCTTCTGCTTGTCGATTGCATGCCGTCTTATTATAATAGAACACAAGAGAGCTGATTTAGGAGGAAAAGTATGCTTCCACAGGCATTTTTAGAGAGAATGGAACAGATGCTGGGGGACGAGTACCCGGCATTTTTAGAAAGCTATGAGAAGGAACGCTATCAGGCGCTGCGTGTGAATCCGCTGAAAGCAAATGTAGAGGAATTCGTGCAAAAGGCGCCGTTTACCCTTCGCCCGGTGGCGTGGGAATCGAACGGTTTCTATTATGAGAAGGACGATGCGCCGGGCAAGCATCCGTATCATGCAGCAGGTGTGTATTATATTCAGGAACCGAGTGCGATGGCACCGGCGGCTTATCTTGGGGCGCAGCCGGGCGAGAAGATTCTTGATCTGTGTGCGGCTCCGGGAGGCAAAAGCACGCAGATTGCTGTGGCGATGCGGGGAGAGGGACTGTTGATCAGCAATGAGATTCATCCTGCGCGTGCGAAGATCCTGTCGGAGAATATCGAGCGCATGGGAATCCGCAATGCGATGGTGACGAACGAGAGTCCGCAGTCTCTGGCAAAAGTGTTCGAGGCTTATTTTGACCGGATCATGGTCGATGCGCCGTGTTCGGGGGAGGGAATGTTTCGAAAGAATGTCGATGCGTGTGATGAGTGGAGTCCGGAGAATGTGATGCTCTGTGCCGGACGTCAGGCAGAGATTCTGGAATGTGCGGCTTCGATGCTGCGCCCGGGTGGAAGAATGGTTTATTCGACCTGCACGTTTGCACCGGAGGAGAATGAGGGAACGATCAGTCGGTTTCTGGCGCTGCATCCGGAATTTTCCATCGTGGATGTGCCGCATTATGAGACTATGTCGGCAGGTGCCGCAGCGTGGATCGATGCGCCGCAGCCGGGGCTGGAGCACACGATTCGCCTTTTTCCGCATCATGTGGATGGTGAGGGACATTACCTTGCGGTGCTGGAGAAAGCCGGAAACGTCTCGGACAGTTATGAGGGATATTGTGTGAAAGGAACGGAGAAGGGCATTCCGGAGCGAGAGGCAAAGGAATATCTGGATTTTGCGAAAGATACATTGCGAGAGAAAACGGAGGGAAAACTGATCCGGTTCGGAGAGCAGCTTTACCTTGCGCCGGAGGAGATGCCGTCTACGAAGGGACTTAAGGTGTTGCGGCCGGGATTGCATCTGGGAACGATGAAGAAGAATCGTTTTGAGCCGTCACATGCGTTGGCGCTGGCGCTGCGACCGGAGGATGTACAACACAGTTATGATATGTCGGGTGATTCGAATGAGGTGCGTATGTACTTAAACGGACAGACGCTGCAGGCGGACGGTGAGAAGGGCTGGTATCTGATGACTGTTGACGGATACAGCATTGGCTGGGGAAAGCTTGCCGGCGGAATGATCAAGAATCATTATCCGAAGGGACTGCGAATTCCGATGTAGAGGTTATTTTAAGAGGAGGAAATAGTCGTGGATGAAATACAGATGATGGTATCGGGTCGCCTGAAGAAAGACGGAAAAGAGATTGTGCGCGTTTCGTTTTTCCGGGAGAAGGACTATGCGGACGGCGTGCTGCCGGATGCGGTTATTGAGAAGTCGTCCGGATTTGATGAGAAGGAGCTGACGATCCTGGAAAAATATTTGAAAGATCACGCAGAAGAGATCCATACGCAGGCGAAGACGGTAAATCCGATGAAGAATTTTCTGGGCCTGTAATAAAAAAGAAATCCCGGTCACTGACCGGGATTTTTTGTCGCCTAAAAATATTTAATCTAAATATAATATTAAGGCTAAATCGAGTGGCCGCCGCCTGAGTGGCCGCCGCCACCTCCGCCACCGCCGAAACTCCCACCGCCGCCGGAGCTTCCGCCACTGCTGGAACTTGGCGGACTGTAATGTCTGGTCTGACGGATAAAGACCGGATTCGGGTTTACCACGTCTGCATTGGCGTAGATTCCGCTGATGATCGCATTCGCGCTCTCCTTGCGGGACCGTGAGTAGAACATCACGATAAAGTAGTTGATGATCAGTGCAAGAATGATCGCAAGTAGTGCACTGCAGATGTAGCGCATCGGTTCAGCAATACGACCGCCCTCAAGGAGTGTCAGAACCTGCTCCATCGTCTTGTATGCACAGGTGTAATAATCACGGCCGTACGATGCGGTTGCATAGACGTAGGTGTTGTCCGTGATCGAAGTTGCGCGCGCAGAATTGATCGTGCGCTGTGTCTTGCCGCCGGTGTCGAGGTAGATCTCGTTGAGGTCACGGTCGATCACAAAGACGATACGGTTGGCATGAGAACCGAAGTTGTCATCACTGTAAGCCTCTGCAAGGCGCGAGGTCGATGAATAACTGTGCGATTCGGTTGTAAGAACCGCAACATTGCTGTACGCGGTAATCTGGTTCATAACATCGGTCAGGCTGTCGATCTCATCATCCGAGAAGTAACCGGCCTGATCATCGATGATCATTTTATAGTCGGTGTCGCTGTTCGCTTTTGAGACAGCGGCATATGCCGGTGTAATCTGGAACACGGCAAAAAGCGTGATCACCAGTGCAAAGATGGCATATTTGACTTTCGTGATGTGTTGTGTTCTGCAATTATGCACGGTCATCACCTCCTTTTCGGTCGAACTGTGGCAGTCGACGTGTGGATAGAATGTTGTAATGCTCAATGATATCCACGAAGGATAATCCTACGGCAATCAGTGCTAAGATGACGCTGCCGTAATAGAACAGATCGGATACCGGATGAAGGATCGCGATCGCAGTACTGATGATGACGGCGAGGCCGGTCCAGATAAAGCCACGGGCGCTGGATCTGGCAGGCGACTTGTTTGTCTTACCGGATCCGATCGTGAGCGTGATCGCCATGACCGCGCTGATCGCACCCCACAGGATAACCGAATACTTGGCGAGCGATGCATCGCTCAGCGTGAAAAACTTGTAAATGAGCGCCGCAACAAATTCAATCCAGAGAATAATGGACATGGCAAAAACCGGTCCGTTGTGGTGCGTGTCGGTGTTAACCGGGACATTGTTTGGCTGCATCGGCGCTCCCTGACTGTCCTGTGCAGGCGCAGCCTGCGGGTCTGCCGCCTTCCTGTTTGCCTGTCTGCGGAACTGTACACCGCGGTCGTCCACGTCGGAATCTTTTCGGTCGATGCTTGAAAGCTCAGACACATACAGGATTGCGGATACGATCGCGAGGATCGAGGAGACCGCAAGAAGTGTCGTCGGCATCATGGTAAACAAAAGTGCCAGGATCAAAAACAGCGGAATCGCTAAAAGCAGAGATCCTAATATATATTTCTTCGGAGAAACCGGAAGATCGGCAACTACTTTACCGGTCTGCCCGTTGACGGTCACGTAAGCCACGCGATCCTTGTTGCGGTATGACATAAACCACACCGGGAACATGGCTCGATCGATCGCTTCCACGTTCGGATGGAAGGTGCCTTTCGCATAATAAGAAGCCGAGGTATCCATAGTGTAAGAACGGAATGCCGGAACCTTTTCGACAGCTGATTCGGTCTGCGCGCTGATCATCGCCTCGGCATCCGGCTGATAGACGGATGGATCCACATCCGCGGTATCGGCATAGAAACCGCTTAAGTATGCCGGCGTAAAAGCCTTCATTCCCTTGACATCGTACGGAGCAAGCTGCTCGCTGATGTTGTCGGAGAAGGAGGACGATGCATCGTAGGAAAGTCCCTTGCAGTAAGCGTCCACATGGCCGTTCAGATTGTAATGATCGGTGATCAGGTAATCGCCGCGGCGGTATTCCTTGTGAGCCGGAATCGCAAAGTCGCCTTTCTGTGTCAGGTAAAAAGCCCAGTAAGGCATGTAGATTCCGCGAAAACCGTCAATATACTTCGGATCCTTGAGCTCCTTCGGTGCGAAGATCGCATGGCGCATTTTCTGCGCATAAACATTCTTGCAGTCTTCTTTTGTCTTCTTGAACGGAATGATAAAGTTCGGCCGCTGCTCGTGGGAGATGCGGCTGTACAGAATCGTGGAGGCGCCGCAAAAGCTGCAGAAACCGGCAGCGGTATTGTCGGTACTTAAGATCTCGCCGCCGCATTGCGGGCAGGTGAAGACCGTTACCTCGTAATTGTTTTCGTATGATTTTTCTTCTTCTGCGTCACTTGTCTTAGAGTCGAAAGCGTAAGGGTCAAATTGACCATGACAGTGCTCGCAGGCGAGACTCTGGGAGGGAATGTTGAATTTGAGATTGCCTCCGCAGTTTGGACATGATATCATGCGTTTTCCCTTTCTTCTTTTGTACTATTGTATAAACTCCACTTCTATGTTAATACATTTTCATGGTGCAGTAAATATAAAAAAGCTGTCTGCATGGAAACAGACAGCTTTTGGTAAAATCTTGATTTTATTTCTGATCTTCTGCACGTGCCATGGCAAGTTCGAAGTCTTTTGTTCCTTTCCAGATCTCGTTCTTGTAAGGATTCTTTTTCTGCTCGATCGAACGCTTGATAATGACGCCGAGTACAATGACGTTGGCTGCCAGTGCAGCGATCGCGATCACGCCCTGAGCGGTAGGATCGGCGAGTGTCGGATGTACGTTCTTGTCCATAAATCCGTCTGCGTAAACGCGTGTGATAACGGAGAAGCGGCTGTTATCCTGGAACAGAGGGAATACCTGTGCGAACATACACCATAATGCCAGTGTGTTGGCACGGTTCTGGATCCAGCCACCCTTGTTCCAGAGCATTGCTGCAAATGTAGGAGCGAGGAGCAGTGCGAGACCGCAGTACCATGAATGGGTCGGCAGGTTGTTGTATGTGTACTCGAAGTTCCAGATATCATAAGCGATAATGAATGCAAATGTCATATCCGGCCAGAGCATATCATCCTTCTTCTTGGATGAGTAGATGCCCCACCATCCGGTCATGCATAAGATGTTGAGAACACCGGCGATTGCATTGACAACGTTCCACCATCCGCCGTAAAGCCATACGCCTTCGGAAGAAAGCCACCAGCTTGATCCGGTCTCCTTGAGTGCGATTGCACCGCGGATTGCGGACTCCATATCGGATCCGACAGCGATGAGAATGTTGATCGCTACGATTAAGAACGGATAAACCTTAAACCATTCGGTCTTGCCGATGCTCCATTTGTATTTAAGCATCATGAAACCGATACAGCCGATCGTTGCGGCATACAGTTTTGCGTAGTGGAACCAACTGTTCATGTGAACGTAGGTCGGGTTGTTTAAAGCCCAGCTTGCACCGCTTGCAGCGCCGATGTAGATGGCGATAAAGTATATGGTTAAAGCTGCCGGTAAGATAACGAGTGTTAAGATACCTCCTAATTTGGTCCGGCGGGCGATCTCATTGACAAGAATAAGTCCGACAAAGACCATGACCCAGCCGAGAAGCTGCCAGTAAGACGTGCTTCCGTAAATCTGAAATAGCATATCTATTCCCCCCTTTTGTGAAAAAATAAAATTTTTATAAACTTATTGTATCTGCTTTTGTGCAATATGACAAGCATTTTATTGCAAGTTTGTAACTGTTTGTAACATGAAAAATTCTGTGTTACAATAAAACGAATAATAAAGTAGGTAGAAAAACGATGAATAACTTTTTGACAGCAAATTATCACGCGCACACGTTTCGCTGCCAGCATGCGACCGGCACCGAACGTGATTACATTGAAGCCGCGATACGGATGGGAATCAAAGAATTCGGATTTTCCGATCACATTCCATGCCCGTTCCGCGACGGCTACATTTCCCATATCCGTATGACGATGGCTCAGGCACCGGAATACGTGCGGACCATTCGGGCACTGGCGGAGGAGTATCGCAGCGACATTCGCATCTATGTAGGATTTGAGGCAGAATACATTCCGGAATTTTATAAGGAACAGATGAATATGGTGAATACGCTCGGCGTCGATTATCTGATCATGGGACAGCATTTTCTTCTGAGTGAGGAGAACGGCCCGTACATGGGGACTCCGACAGACGATGAGCGCCGCATCCGTGATTATGTGGATCGTGTGATCGAAGGCATGGATACCGGAAGTTTTTTGTATCTGGCACATCCGGATCTGATGAATTATCAGGGAATGGAATCGGTGTATGACTGGGAGATGACCCGGTTGTGCAGGGCGATGAAGGAGCGGCGCATCCCTTTGGAGATCAATATTCTCGGAATGGGAGCCGGTGGTAAACATTACCCGACGGAACGTTTCTGGAAGATTCCGGGGGAGATCGGCAATGATGTGATCCTTGGACTTGACGCACATTCGCCGGAGCAGGTACAGGATGTGGTGTCTTACGAAAAATGCATGGAGATTGTAGATAAATATAATCTGCATTTGATTAACAGGTTGAATATAGGAACGAACGGAGGAACAGATGATGTCGGATAATAAAATGGATTTTACGACCGGCGGGATCTTTCAGAAGCTGATCGGTTTTATGCTGCCGATCCTCGGAGCGCTGGTATTGCAGACGATGTACGGAGCGGTGGATATCCTTGTGGTTGGATGGTTCGGTACACAGGAGAGCATTTCGGCGGTGTCGACGGGAAGCAGTTTCATCAACATGGTCGTATTTATTTTGAACGGACTGGCGATGGGTGTCACCGTTCTGATGGGACGCTATATCGGAGAGAACAATGAGAAGCGTTTAAGCAAGGTGATCGGTGGCGCGATTGTGACGTTTGTGATCCTTGCAGCGATCATGACGGTGCTTCTGCTTGTATTTGCACCGGGACTTGCGACCGTCATGCAGGCGCCTGCGGCTGCAATGGACAAGACAGTCACATACATTCGCATCTGCGGAGGCGGAATTGTATTTATAATAGGATATAACCTGATCAGCAGCATCTTCCGTGGCATCGGAAATTCACGTCTGCCGCTTCTGTTTGTCGGTATTGCGTGTGCAGTCAATGTGGTTGCGGATCTGGTGTTTGTAGCAGGTTTTCACTGGGATGTAGCAGGTGCGGCATACGCAACGGTGATGGCGCAGGCGATCAGCCTCATCCTCTCGGTTCTTGTGTG
Source organism: Firmicutes bacterium TM09-10 (assembly GCA_963639645.1). Lineage (GTDB taxonomy): Bacteria > Bacillota > Clostridia > Lachnospirales > Lachnospiraceae > Roseburia. The sequence continues at coordinate 11,191 of CAVHWG010000181.1, forward strand.
CCGGAAAATGGAGCTTCCGTTTCATCTGACACGTGAAGAACTGCGGCTTTCCAGAGAGGTAAAAAAGTTTTTGGTACTGGGACTTCCGATCGCATTTCAGGAACTTCTGACACAGTTTTCGTTTATGTGTCTTCTCGCTTTTGTCAATGGAATGGGTTCGACCGAGGCAATCCGGCTGGCTTCGTCGTCCGGATACGGTATTGCAAATAAGATCGTGGCGATCATTATGCTTGTTCCGTCGGCACTCATGCAGTCGATGTCCTCGTTTATCGCACAGAATGTCGGTGCAGGCAAGGAGCGGCGCGCACAGAAAGCGATGGGGTATGGTATGCTGATCGGCGGCTGTATCGGAATTGCGATGACGGCAGCGGCGTTTTTCGGCGGTCAGGCTTTGGCTTCCGTGTTTACCAGCACGACGGAGTACCAGCTGAAAGCCGCGGAATATCTGCAGGGATTCAGTCTCGAGGCAATTGTGACATCGGTGCTTTTTTCTTTCATCGGATATTACAACGGACACAACAAGACGGTGTTTGTTATGTTCCAGGCAATTGCACAATCGTTTATCGTGCGTCTGCCGATGGCATACGCGATGTCGAAGCTGATGCCGGACTCACTTGTATACATCGGGGCGGCAGCACCGACGGCTACGGTATTCGGAATTGTGATCAATCTTGTTTATTTTGTGGGCTTTTCCAGGAAGGAACTGATGCGGACCGGAGAATTGCCCGCGGATCACTAGCCTATTTTTGAGATTTCGTCAAGTGGAAAATTCGCCAAAAGATTACGACCTATTTGTGAGAATTGCCTTATAGCCTTTGCCTACCATATATTGTATAATAACTTCTGTCGGAAAACAAAACATTGTGATAAGGAGAGTTAGTTTAGTTATGTCAGACGAAGTATTAGATGATGTTATGATTAAAGGCAACTGTAAAGGTAAAGCGGATGCAATCGTGAACTGCCAGTGTAATATTGAGACCGCACCGAGCCGTTGTGATCAGGCGGAACAGTGTATGTTCTATTCTTATTACAAATGCAGCAAGCAGTGGAAACGACTTGCATAACAGATAGATTAGGAAGAATTTTGAGAGACTTCTGCTTAGGCGATGGCGCCGTGGCAGGAGTTTTCTTTATATATAAGAGGTTTTGAAGGAGTATAAATGCATGAAACGGGTACTGGTATTAAGTGATTTCCCATGGAAATGTAAATAATATGATATACGCGGTCAAAGAGACGGAACCGGATATGATCATTCATCTCGGTGACTGTTGGGCGGATGCGGTCCGGTTGAAAGCGAAATTCCCGGATATACCAATGGAGCAGGTGCCGGGCAACTGCGACTGTGCGCAGGAGATCGAGGAGAGGATCCTTATGATTGAGGGCAAAAGCATTCTGATCTGCCACGGGCATACGTTCAACGTGAAGGCGAGCTATCTGATGCTGCAGTATGAGGCTCAGGAGAAGAAGGTAGATGCGGCGCTTTTTGGCCATACACATCGTGTGTTTTATGCGATGCATAATGGTGTGACGTATCTCAATCCGGGAAGCATTGGCTCACCGCCTTACGGGGTACCGCCATCATACGGGGTGCTCGAAATTGATGTCGGAACCGGAGAAATTGCATATGATGTAATGTATATTGAATGACTTAATGCAATGATTTTATAGAAAAAAATTGACGAAAGACTGCAGATAGACGTATAATAAGCGGAGTATGAAATGCGATGACGTTTCTAAAATGATAGAGGAGCTTGAAAAATGGTTAAGGTTGTAAAATTTGGCGGCAGTTCTCTTGCTAGTGCGGAGCAGTTCGCAAAGGTAGGAGATATCATCCGTGCCGACGAATCAAGAAAGTATGTAGTACCGAGTGCGCCTGGAAAGCGTAATTCCAAGGACACCAAAGTAACCGATATGCTGTATGCATGCTATGCATTGGCTGAGGCAGATGAAGACTTCCGTGTACAGTTGATGAAGATCAAGGAGCGTTACGATTCCATCATCAACGGACTTGGACTCAAGATGTCTTTGGATGAAGAGTTTAAGACAATTTCCGAGAACTTTAAGGCGAAAGCCGGTTCCGATTATGCGGCTTCCCGTGGTGAGTATTTAAATGGTATCATTATGGCAAATTACCTCGGATATGAGTTTATTGATTCCGCAACTGTAATTTTCTTTGATAAAGATGGTAACTTTGATGCAGACAAGACCGATAAGGTTCTGTCCAAGAAGCTTGCAGGCTGTGAGCGTGCTGTCATTCCGGGATTCTACGGAGCAAAGGCAGACGGAACCGTGCAGACATTCTCAAGAGGCGGATCCGACATCACAGGTTCGATCGTTTCCAAGGCTTGTCATGCAAGCATGTACGAGAACTGGACCGATGTATCGGGATGTCTTGTTGCAGATCCGAGAATTATTGACAATCCACAACCAATCAAGGTGATCACATACCGTGAGTTAAGAGAGTTATCTTACATGGGAGCATCCGTATTGCATGAGGATGCGGTATTCCCGGTACGTAAGGCTGGAATTCCGATCAACATCCGCAATACCAATGATCCGGAAGCTGACGGAACATTGATCGTTGAGAGCACATGCCAGAAGCCGGAATACACGATTACCGGTATTGCAGGTAAGAAGGGGTTTGTTGCGGTCAGCATCGATAAAGATATGATGAATGCAGAAGTTGGGTTCTGCCGTAAGGCACTGCAGGCATTCGAGGAGAACGGTATCTCCATCGAGCATATGCCGTCCGGTATCGACACCATGACCGTATTCGTACATCAGGCTGAGTTTGAGGGCAAAGAGCAGCAGGTGATCAGCTCTATTCGTCGTCTGACACATCCGGATGTGATCGAGCTTGAGGCTGATCTCGCTCTGATCGCGGTCGTAGGACGCGGAATGAAATCCACACGCGGTACCGCGGGAAGAATCTTCTCCGCACTTGCACATGCAAACATTAATGTCAAGATGATCGATCAGGGATCTTCCGAGCTGAACATTATCATCGGTGTCAGCAACGATGATTTTGAGGATGCGATCAAGGCCGTATACGATATCTTCGTAGAGACAAGATTATAAAAAGCTGATTTAATAACAGTCAACGTTGTAGAACGGAACAATAGAACGCTTTCTTTCATATGTTATATGGAAGGGAGCGTTTTTATATGGCTGGGAATACTGTTGTGTTTGTCACGGATCAGAGGCAGGAAAATCTTGCGGCGTATCTTCCTGGAAGAAAACGCATGCTGGATTGGCGAGGCAAGGAACCACCGGAGGAAGCAGAAAAAATACTACTGGAGAGCCGATGGATCGTTCTTCCGATACCGGTTTCCAAAATAGAGAAAAACAAGTGGTTGCCTAAAATGTTAAAACAAAAATTAATAACTAGAGAAGCTGCTGGATGGGCGTTCTTCGGCGGCGTGTTTTCCGATGAGTGGCAAACGTGCCTGGAAGAGGCGGATGTGATGTACTGGGATCTGATGAAGGATGCCAACGTGGTGCATCAGAATGCCTATATTACGGCGGAGGCAACCGTTGCAGAAATTTTAAAATACAGTGATTATTCGATTCGTGGTCAGAAGATCATTGTGAGCGGATATGGAAAATGCGGCCGTGAGATCGCCAATGTGCTCGGGGCACTCGGGGCAAAAGTGACGGTACTTGCACGGAGTGTGGAGGCGCGCAGACTCGCCCGGTTTGAGGGGCATGAGTCGGTTGCTTTTTCATATGGACCGGAGGAGGCATACGGAGCAAGAACGATCGTAAATACGGTTCCTGCAATGGTCATCCGGGAGCCGATGATCCGTGAGATGCATTCCGATGCGGTTATCATTGATATCGCGTCGCGTCCCGGCGGAACGGATCTTGCTGCGGCGGAAACGTATGGAATCAAAGTGGTGGCTGCACTTGGTCTGCCGGGCATCTATACGACCAAGAGCAGTGCCAGAATCTTAGTGGATGCGATTACCGGGCATACGCATCCGAAATTAGGGGGAGAAGAGGAGAAGCCATGGACTTTTCAAATTTTAATATAGGGTATGGAATCACCGGATCGTTTTGCACGTTTGCAAAAACGAAGCAGGAAGTGGTGGAACTGACGGAGATGGGGGCGAATGTGATTCCCATCTTTTCTTATCAGGCACAGCGATGTGATACAAGATTCGGAAATGCAAAAGAATTTGTGGATGAGATCTGTGCAATCACAGGCAACGAAGGCATTCGCACGATCCAGCAGGCGGAACCGATCGGACCGAATAACTTTCTGGATATCATGGTGATCGCTCCGTGTACCGGAAATACAGCCGCGAAATTGTGCACCGGAATCATTGATACGCCGGTGTTGATGGCGGCAAAGGCACATATGAGAAACGGAAAACCGCTCGTGATCGCCATCTCCACAAACGATGCGCTCGGTATGAATTTCAAGACGATCGGAAATCTGATGAATATGAAAAATATTTATTTTGTTCCGTTTGGCCAGGACAATTACAAGAGTAAACCGAACTCCATGATCGCGAAGATGCCGCTCCTTCCGGAGACGATCGGAGCGGCAATGCGCGGAAGACAGATCCAGCCGATGATCGTGTCGGAAGTGTAATAAGGCGGGCTGTTCCTGCCCGCCTACATAACCTCTTTTTAAATACTTAATTTTACATTATATTTTTTGAACCATTCGTTGATCTGGATGTAGTACGCCATAAGCTGCGGACCTGCCATCAACTGGCCGAACCAAGGCTTGCCAAGATCCTTCGGATGATAGCAGAACGCCTGAATCTTTTTCGGATCGGCGATCGCAAGGAGAGGACTGTTCGGATCGGCAATGATCTTCTGCAGAGAGGAAATCAGTAGAGACTCGTAGCCCGGGTCGTACGTTTTCGGGAACGGGCTTTTTTTGCGTGTGCGGATTTCTTCCGGGAGCAGGCCGTCTGCGTAGGTGCGCAGCAGATGCTTGACTTCACCGTCTTTTGACTTCATCTCATATGGAACGTTAAACAGGTATTCCGCCAGAACGAGATCGGCAAAAGGAACGCGTGCATCCATGCTGTTGTAGGAAGCGGCGCGGTCGGTCCGGTCGACGAGCGTCTGCATGAAGTAGCGGACCGTCAGGTAGAAGGTGCGCCGGTGCAATAATTCCGATGGGGTGTTGTCACTGTCAATGCCAATTTCGCCACAACTGATGTGATACTGTGTGGAAACGTAAGAATCCATATCTAATCTATTTATCAAATCATCATTTAATAATAATTTTCGCGGCGAGATATCTTTTGTCCATGGAAATGTGTTCGATTCATACATTTCTGAGCGGTGATACCATGGGTATCCGCAGAACAGTTCGTCGGCACATTCGCCGGTGAAGATGATCGGGTGATCACCTGCAATCCGGCTGCAGAAATACAGGAGCGAGGAATCGACATCCGCCATGGCCGGGGCATCATGCGCTTCGACAGATGGGAATAAGTAGTCAAACAGTTCGGCATTACCACAGGTCAGCGTGGTGTGATCACTGCCCAATGCCTCGTGCATCTGCTGGACGAACGGTGCGTCGAGTGACGGCTGGAAGCTGTTTGCCTGAAAATATTTACTGCTTCCGACGAAGTCGAACGAGTAGGTCGTGAGCGTCGAATCGGACATGCGGGCAAGACGCGCGGAGATGACCGAGGAATCCAGTCCGCCGGACAACAGGGAGGCACTCGGCGCATTGGTGCTTGCACTGCTTCCGATGGAATGCTCGAGCAGTTCGTTGATATGTGCGACCGTATCCTCATAGGAATCGGTGTGATCTTTGATGACAAACTGATGGTAGCGTTCCGTGTAAAGCCGCCCTTTGCCGTAGGTGAGCATGTGTCCGGGCCTGAGTTCAAAGATGTCGCGATATACGGTCTGACCCGGTGTGTGGGCAGGACCCATGGAAAGCAGTTCCTGCAGTCCGCTTTCATCGACGATGGCTTCGACACCGGGATAAGCGAGCAGAGCCTTCGGCTCGGAGGCAAAGATCAGCACCTGCTCCCGGATCGTGTAGAACAGTGGGCGAAGTCCGAGAGGATCGCGGAACAGATACATCCGGTTGTTTCGCTCATCATAGATTACGATTGTAAAACCGCCATTTAACTTTTTGGTGAAATCACTTCCGTATTGAAGAAAGGCACAGAGGAGAAGTTCCTCCTGCGTTAACCCGTCCGTGCGCACACGAGCGCGTTGTAATTCCTCACACAGATCGGGAAGATTGGAGATGAATCCGTCGTACATGATCGTATAATTTTGACCGTTGAATTTTTTTGTTGCAGGCTGTGTTTCACATGGAATCTGTGGGTGAATGCTGCCGCAGGCGAGTGCGTTGTGATTCAGACAGCCGTGTGGGAAGAAATAAAATTCCCGGCTGTCGGGGCCGCGTCTGCGCAGTGCTTCGGACATGGCATCGGTGGTTGCTCTGACTTGTTCGTTATCTTTTTGAAAAATTAAATCTGGATGAAAAAATCCGGCTATACCACTCATAAATAACTCCTGAGAAATATTCTTAGAAATTATATGAGCGGACAGCCGGAAAAAGAATGTGTGTCCTTTTATTTTTAGGCATTCTGCTGCGCATTGTATGCTTCGCGGAGCGCTTTGGCAAGCTGATCGCCACAGGAAGTGTTCTTCATTCCGCAACGGATGCCGCCGATACGGCGCTCTACTTCATCAACGGTCATGCCTTCCACAAGACGAGGAATTGCCTGTAAGTTTCCGTGGCAGCCTCCGGTGAATTTTACGCCTTTTACGATATCACCATCAAGTTCTACCTCGATCTGTGTGGAACATGTGCCTTTTGTCTTATATAAATATGACATATGATCTCCTCCTTATTCGTGTGTACTCTCTGGATGGCTGAGCCATTCCGCCACAATTATAACAACCGGTAGCGCATTTTACAATTGTCTGTTAATAAAAAGTTCATAAAACGTTTACTTCATATAGAGTTGAGAATATTCGTGAAAAGTGTTACAATACAAACATTCTATGCGAGTTAGGAGCTATATATTATGAGTACATTAACCAAGATTTTTGGTACACACAGTGAGAGGGAGTTAAAGAGAATTTATCCGATTGTTGATAAAGTGGAGTCTTATCATGATCAGATGGCAGCTCTTTCCGATGAAGAACTGAAAGCAAAAACAAAAGAATATAAGGAACGTCTGGAGAAGGGGGAGACACTTAATGATCTTCTTCCTGAGGCATATGCGACAGTCCGCGAGGCTGCGCGCCGTGTTCTGGGCATGGAACATTACAGAGTACAGATCATCGGTGGTATCATCCTGCATCAGGGTCGTATCGCGGAGATGAAGACAGGTGAAGGTAAGACACTGGTTTCCACACTTCCGGCATATCTGAATGCACTGGAAGGCAAGGGTGTCTGCATCGTAACCGTCAACGATTACCTCGCAAAGCGAGATTCCGAGTGGATGGGAAAGGTTCATGAATTCCTCGGACTGACGGTCGGCGTTGTTCTTAACAGTATGGACAACGATGAGCGCCGTGAGGCATACAATTGTGACATTACTTATGTAACGAACAACGAGCTCGGTTTCGATTACCTGCGTGATAACATGGTTATCTACAAGGAACAGCTCGTACAGAGAGATTTACATTATGCGATCATCGATGAGGTCGATTCCGTATTGATCGATGAGGCGAGAACACCGCTTATCATTTCCGGACAGAGCGGTAAATCCACGAAGTTGTATGAAGCATGCGATATTCTTGCGCAGCAGATGACGCGTGGTGAAGATGTGCCGGAGTATTCCAAGATGGATGCCATCATGGGAATCGAGCAGGAAGAGACCGGAGACTTCATCGTAAATGAGAAGGACAAGGTCGTAAACCTGACACAGGAGGGTGTTCACAAGGTTGAGCAGTTCTTCCATATTGAGAACCTTGCAGATGCGGATAATCTTGAAATCCAGCACAACATCATCCTTGCACTTCGTGCACATTATCTGATGTTCCGTGATCAGGATTACGTTGTGAAAGATGATCAGGTTATGATCGTCGATGAGTTCACCGGACGTATTATGCCGGGACGCCGTTATTCCGATGGATTACATCAGGCAATTGAGGCGAAGGAGCATGTGAAGGTTAAGCGGGAGAGCAAGACCCTTGCAACGATCACATTCCAGAACTTCTTTAATAAGTTCGATAAGAAAGCCGGTATGACCGGTACGGCTTTGACTGAAGAGAAGGAGTTCCGTGATATCTACGGAATGGACGTTATCGAGATTCCTACGAACCGTCCGATCGCCCGTATTGATCATCAGGATGCCGTATACAAGACAAAGAAAGAAAAATTTAAGGCTGTTGTCGAGGAAGTTAAGAAAGCACATGAGAAGGGACAGCCGGTTCTCGTTGGTACGATCACGATCGAGACTTCCGAGCTGCTCAGCGGCATGCTGAAACGCGAAGGTATCCAGCACACCGTATTGAACGCGAAGTTCCATGAGCTCGAGGCTGAGATCGTTGCACAGGCAGGTCAGCACGGTGCCGTAACGATCGCCACCAATATGGCAGGTCGAGGAACCGATATCAAGCTTGACGATGATGCGAAAGCTGCCGGTGGTCTGAAAATCATCGGTACCGAGAGACATGAGTCCCGCCGTATCGATAACCAGCTGCGTGGACGTTCCGGACGTCAGGGAGATCCGGGTGAATCCCAGTTCTTCATCTCCCTTTAAGATGATCTGATGCGTCTGTTCGGATCTGAGCGACTGATGTCTGTATTTACGACATTGGGTGTGCCGGAAGGCGAGCAGATCCAGCATAAGATGCTGACATCCGCAATCGAGAAAGCACAGGAGAAGATCGAGTACAACAACTACGGAATCCGTAAGAATCTGTTAGAGTACGATCAGGTTAATAACGATCAGAGAGAGATCATCTACTCTGAGCGTCGCAGCGTATTAAACGGAGACAGCATGCGTGATGCTATCTTCAAGATGATCCAGGATCAGGTTGAGAAAGCGGTTGATACCTGCATCTCCAATGAGATTCCTCGTGAAGAGTGGGATCTGAATGAGTTGAATGAGCTGATCCTTCCGATCATTCCACTTGAGCCTGTCACAGAGGAGAGTATTTCCGATGTGAAGAATATGAAGGAACTCAAGCAGCACTTAAAGGAGAAGGCCGTACTTCTCTATGAGGCGAAGGAGACCGAGTTCCCTGAGATCGAACAGTTCCGTGAGCTGGAGCGTGTCGTTCTTCTGAAAGTCATTGATCGTAAGTGGATGGATCATATCGATGATATGGATCAGCTGCGTCAGGGTATCGGACTTCAGGCATACGGACAGAGAGATCCGCTTGTTGAGTACAAGATGGCAGGTTTCGATATGTTCGATGAGATGATCTCCGCAATTCAGGAAGACACGATTCGTCTTCTGTATCATGTTCAGGTTGAGCAGAAGGTGGAGAGAGAGCAGGTTGCCAAAGTTACCGGAACCAATAAGGATGACACTGCACAGAATGCACCAAAGAAGCGTGAGCATGCGAAGGTTTATCCGAATGATCCGTGTCCATGCGGAAGCGGTAAGAAGTATAAACAGTGCTGTGGACGTAAGATCGTATAATCTGTGAACATATAATTTCATAAATGCGTAAAATAAAAGGATCGATGTGGCTCCGGATGGGGTACGTCGATCCTTTTTTGGTACTATGAACATTTTTGTGAATCGATATGCAATTTCTGTGCAAAAATTACTTTTCATGTATAAAGATTGTGTGTATGATAAAAGAAGTGTTATGTTATAAACATACAAGAGAGGAAGGCTTTGAAAGCGGAAGCAGTATGCTTTGGGAGAAGATAACAACATGAGAAAGATCATAGAGGTACCATATATTGATCAGAGTGTTTTATATCCGACCGGTTGCATAAAAAATTGATATGAAAAGGAGGCGGGTAAAAATACCTGCCTCCGAGTTTTTGTCTCGAGTAACTAGATGGTTCCGGAAATGATGAGTGTGCTGACACCTGGATTGATGCTGCGTACCCCGGTTGCCGGATCGACGATAAAGGTAGCAGCCGGTACGGTGATGCGGCCTGCAACGGTTGCAAATTCGCCGGTCGTCTCGTCGTAGGTGTAATCTTCGCCGAGTACAAGTGTCTTACCGTTAAATACTGCGGTAAGGTTGGAAAGGCGCGGATCAAACGTATCGGTGACAACCACAGCAGTTGCCTCGTCTGCTTCCACATTACCCTCGTTCTCAATCTGGAAGGTGTAGGTGAGCGTGCCTTTTTCCGTTACCGGAACAGGGCTGACGGATTTTGTGATCGTAAGAAGCGGAGCGGAGAGCGCGTTGACGGTCTCGTTTGCCGTAATTGCCGTAATTCCACCACCATCCACGGTGACGGTGTTGGTGATGCTCGCCTCATTTTCCAGAGGTGCGAATTCATTTGCGCGTGTCTCGTAAACGATGATCGCATTGCCGCCTGCCGGAATATTGATTCCGGTGATGGTAAGACGGGCGGTGTCTGATACAACAGTCGGAGCTGTCTGCAGAACGCCGTTTACGTAGTATTTTACAGAACCGGTCAGATAAGTGAGTGGTGTAAGCGTGGTCTCGTCGAACGCATAAGTTCCGAGATCATCCCATAAAGTCAGCCCGGTGAGCGGAAGTGTTCCGGAGTTTAAGATGCTCACAACATATGTGATGTGACCATTGGACTCGTAGGTGTCACGGACCGCAGTCTTGGTCGCAGACAGCACTTCAAGAATTTCCCCCACTGCGATGTTTGAATTTGTTACGGAGTCGCCGTAACGCAATTGCGCCTGATTTGTAAATCTTGGCATAATTTTTCCTCCCTTTCATATATGCAGGTACACTATAAGATATGCATGAAATTTCTTAAGTGATATTAAGAAATTCTTCAAGAAAACTTGATGGTGTTTCGGGCTGAATTCTTGTATTCTAAATATAGAAATTGGAGGGGAAAATGCGTATGAGAAAACTTGCGATGGGAATGATTATGGCGTTGGTAGTGACAATGGTATGTATGCTTGGAACGGTCAGCAGCGTGGCTTCTGAGACAACGGATATTGCAGAAGCACAAAATGGAAATGCAACGGATACGCAACAGCCGGATACCGAACAACCAGACAAGGAAACTCCGGACGTGGATGAACCGGAAACGGAGGAACCGCAGCCGGTATTGCAGGGGCTGGTTCGTGACGAGGACGGCAACAGGTATTATTATAAAGACGGTGTCAAACTTAAGAATACATGGAAGACCGTAAACGGAAGCAAGTATTACTTTGGCAAAACCGGCAAGGCTTATGTGGGTAAGAAGAAGGTCGGCAAGGCAACCTATTATTTTGCGCAAAACGGCAAGCGCAAGACCGGCTGGCGCACGATCAACGGGAAGAAGTATTATTTTTCGCCGAAGAACGGCAGGATGGTAACCGGAAAGAAAACAATCTCCCACTACTTATGCTATTTCAGTGGAAAAGGCGTTTTGACGCGTAAGATCGATAAGAATAAGAAAATGGTAGCTTTGACCTATGACGACGGACCGTCCATCTACACGCCGGATATCTTAAAAATATTGAAAGAAAATAATGCGGTTGCAACGTTTTTTGTGGTTGGAAACCGTGTGCCGACGTATTCCAAGACAGTGAAAGCGGCTTATGACATGGGCTGCGAGATTGGAAATCATACTTATGAGCATAAATGTCTGACAACGATCAGCGAGGCAGAGGTTAAGCGGCAGGTCGGCAAAACCAATGAAAACGTAAAGAAAGTGACCGGACAGGCACCGGTGATCATGCGTCCGACCGGTGGGGCGACCAACACGAATGTTAAGCAGTGGGTGGGCATGCCGTCGATCATCTGGTCCATCGATACGCGCGATTGGGAAACGCGCAACGCGGACAGTACGAAGCGGGCGGTGCTCGATCATGTGAAGGACGGCGATATTGTGCTGATGCACGATCTCTACAGCGCCACGGCAAGCGCATCGGAGACGATCATTCCGGAACTGGTGAAGCGGGGATATCAGCTTGTGACCGTCAGTGAACTTGCAGAGTGCAGGGGCGGCATGCAGGAGACGGGCGCGTATTACAGCTTCCGAAAATAAAAATGAAGTACAGAACAAAAGTTCGATTTTGTTCTGTACTTTTTTTATATAGTTTGCTATAATCAAGAAATCAAGAAGGAGAGTGCAGATGGATCATTTTAAGCTGGTATCCAAATATAAGCCGACCGGCGACCAGCCGCAGGCAATCGAACAATTGGTAAAAGGATTTCAGGAAGGAAATCAGTTTGAGACGCTTCTCGGTGTCACTGGTTCCGGTAAGACATTTACGATGGCGAACGTCATTCAGGCACTGAACAAGCCGACACTGATCATTTCGCATAATAAGACGCTTGCCGGACAGCTGTACGGTGAGATGAAAGAATTTTTTCCGGAAAATGCGGTAGAATATTTTGTATCCTACTACGATTATTATCAGCCGGAAGCCTATGTGCCGCAGTCGGACACTTATATTGCGAAAGATTCGGCAGTCAACGATGAGATTGATAAACTGCGTCTTTCGGCTACAGCTGCGCTGGCGGAGCGCAAGGATGTGATCATTGTGGCATCCGTTTCCTGCATCTACGGAATTGGTAGTCCGGATGATTATATGAATATGATGGTTTCGCTGAGACCGGGCATGGAGATCGACCGCGACGATGTCATCAAGGGACTCATTGATATGCAGTATACGCGCAATGAGATGGATTTTAAGCGAGGAACGTTCCGTGTGCACGGGGATGTCCTTGAGATTTTTCCGGCGTACAATACCGATACGGCGATCCGAGTGGAATTTTTCGGAGATGAGATCGACCGTATCACGGAAGTGGACGTGCTGACCGGGGAAATCAAGAGTATCGTCAAGCACGCAGCAGTCTTTCCGGCTTCCCACTATGTAGTGCCGCAGGAGAAGATGAACGCGGCGTGTGACCGCATCGAGGCGGAACTTGAGGAACGCGTAAAGTATTTTAAGAGTGAAGATAAATTATTGGAAGCGCAGCGTATCGCGGAGCGCACCAATTTTGACATAGAGATGATGAAGGAGACGGGATTCTGTAGCGGTATCGAGAATTATTCGAGACATCTTGCGGGACGCGCGGAGGGCGAGATGCCGGAGACACTGATCGATTATTTCTCGGATGACTTTCTGATCATTGTGGATGAGTCTCATATTTCTATTCCACAGATCCGCGGTATGTATGCGGGTGACCGCTCACGAAAACAGACACTCGTGGATTACGGATTTCGTCTGCCGTCCGCTTTGGACAACCGCCCGCTCAATTTTGAAGAATTTGAGAGCAAGATCGATCAGATGCTTTTTGTCTCTGCGACACCGAATGTCTATGAGCAGGAGCATGAACTGATGCGCGTGGAGCAGATCATCCGACCGACCGGACTTCTTGATCCGGAGATTTCGGTTCGCCCGGTGGAGGGGCAGATCGATGATCTGATCGGAGAGGTGAATAAGGAGACAGCAAATCATCATAAGGTATTGATCACAACACTGACCAAGCGTATGGCGGAAGACCTGACACAGTACATGAGTGAAATCGGTATTCGCGTGAAGTATCTGCATTCCGATATCGATACACTGGAGCGTGCGGAGATCATCCGTGATCTGCGGCTGGATGTGTTTGATGTGCTGGTCGGTATCAACCTGCTTCGAGAGGGACTGGATATTCCGGAGATCACGTTGGTTGCAATTCTGGATGCGGATAAGGAGGGATTTCTTCGTTCCGAGACATCGCTGATCCAGACGATCGGACGTGCCGCCCGAAACAGTGAGGGACATGTCATCATGTATGCGGATAAGATCACGGATTCGATGCGCGTTGCCATCGAGGAGACGGAGCGACGCCGCAAGATCCAGCAGGAATATAATGAGGAACACGGAATTACGCCGACAACGATCCAGAAGTCGGTGCGAGATCTGATCGCAATCTCGAAGAAGGTTGCGGCGGAGGAGATGGAATTTACGAAGGATCCGGAGTCCATGAGCCGCAAGGAACTCGAGAAACTGATCGCCGACATCCAGAAGAAGATGCAGAAAGCTGCCACGGAACTCAATTTCGAGGCTGCGGCAGAGTACAGAGACAAGATGATTTCATTGAAAAACATGTTGCGTGATCTATAAGAGCAACTATTTAGAATCAAACATGGACAGATAGATGCCTGATTTTGCGCATGTTGCGGGTGGATTCGTAGAGGAAAGGAACAAGAAAATGGCTAAGAAACAAAGAAAATATATTAAGATCCGGGGCGCAAGCGAGCACAATTTAAAGTGCATCGACATTGACATCCCGAGAGACGAATTTGTTGTACTGACCGGTCTGTCGGGCTCGGGTAAATCTTCCCTCGCCTTTGACACGATCTATGCCGAGGGACAGCGCCGCTATATGGAATCCCTTTCTTCCTATGCAAGACAGTTCTTAGGACAGATGGAGAAGCCGAATGTCGAATCCATTGAGGGACTTCCGCCAGCAATCTCGATCGATCAGAAATCGACGAATCGAAATCCGCGATCCACAGTCGGAACCGTGACGGAGATCTACGATTATTTCCGTCTGCTCTATGCGAGAATCGGAATTCCGCATTGTCCGAAGTGTGGACGCGCGATCGAGAAGCAGACGATCGATCAGATGGTAGATGCGGTCATGAAGCTGCCGGAGCGTACAAGAATTCAGGTGCTGGCACCGGTCGTGCGAGGACGCAAGGGTGAGCATCAGAAATTATTTGAGAAAGCGAAGAAGAGCGGTTATGTCCGTGTTGTTGTAGATGGAAACATGTATGACCTGTCGGAGGAGATTCCGATGGACAAGAACATCAAGCACAATATTGACATTGTGGTTGACCGACTGGTGATCAAGCCGGGAATCGAGAAGCGACTGACCGATTCTCTGGAGAACGTATTTGAACTGACGGAGGGAAATGCGATCGTTGATGTGGTTGACGGCGAGCCGATGAACTTCTCGCAGAACTTTGCATGTCCGGACTGCGGAATCAGCGTGGATGAAGTGGAGCCGAGAAGCTTTTCGTTCAATAACCCGTTTGGTGCATGTCCGGTCTGCTACGGACTCGGTTATAAGATGGAATTTGACGAGAAACTGATGATTCCGGATCAGAATCTTTCCATCTCGGAGGGGGCAATCCAGGTGATGGGATGGCAGTCGTGCACGGATCCGTCCAGCTATACTTACGCAACACTTCGTGCGCTGTCGGAAGGATATGGCTTTTCCCTTGATACACCGTATAAGGATCTGCCGGACGATATCCGCCATATGTTGATCCATGGCGGAGACGGAAGAATCCTGAAAGTCCGTTACAAGGGACAGCGCGGAGAGGGCGTTTACGATCTGAACTGGGACGGCCTGATCCGCAATGTGGAGCGCCGGTACCGTGAGACGGGATCGGATACGATGAAACAGGAGTACGAGCAGTTCATGCGGATCACGCCATGTGCAGAATGCCACGGACAGAGACTTAAGAAGAGTTCACTGGCGGTCACAGTATGTGATAAGAATATTTATGAGATGACCGATATGTCGGTCAAGGATCTGGTCAGGTTCCTGGATGGAATGGAACTGACACAACAGCAGCATTTTATCGGAGATCAGATCTTAAAGGAAATCCGTTCGCGTGTCGGCTTCCTGCAGGAAGTCGGACTGGAGTATCTGACACTGACGCGTGCGACCGGAACACTTTCCGGAGGAGAGTCGCAGCGTATCCGGCTTGCAACGCAGATCGGTTCGGGACTGGTTGGCGTTGCCTATATCCTCGATGAGCCGAGTATCGGATTGCATCAGAGGGATAACGACAAGCTGCTTCGCGCGCTGATGAATCTTAAGGATCTTGGCAATACGCTGATCGTTGTGGAACATGATGAGGATACGATGCGTGCGGCGGATTATATTGTGGATATCGGCCCGGCTGCGGGCGTACACGGTGGAGAAGTCGTTGCCGCAGGTACGGCGGCGGAGATCATGAAGTGTAAGAAGTCCATTACCGGTGATTACTTAAGCGGAAGAAAGAAGATTCCGGTGCCTTCGGAACGAAGAAAGCCGACCGGATATATCACGATCAAAGGTGCGAGGGAGAACAATCTGAAGAATATCGATGTGGATATTCCACTCGGTATCATGACCTGTATTACCGGTGTGTCCGGTTCGGGTAAGAGTTCTCTGACGAATGAGATATTATACAAGCATCTGGCGAGGACGCTCAACCGTGCACGGTGCATTGCCGGAGAGCATGACGATATTCTCGGATTGGAGCAATTGGACAAGATCATCGATATTGATCAGTCGCCGATCGGACGTACACCGCGATCCAATCCGGCAACTTACACCGGAGTCTTTGATATGATCCGTGATCTGTTCGCTGCTACGGCGGATGCCAAGGCGCGCGGATACAAAAAGGGACGATTCAGTTTCAATGTCAAGGGCGGACGATGTGAAGCCTGCAGCGGAGATGGTATTCTCAAGATCGAGATGCATTTCCTGCCGGATGTGTATGTGCCTTGTGAGGTCTGCGGCGGCAAGCGCTACAACCGCGAGACCCTGGAAGTGAAATACAAAGGAAAGAGTATCTACGATGTGCTGGATATGACGGTTGAGGAAGCGTTGGAGTTCTTCAAGAACGTGCCGACGATCCACCGTAAGATCCAGACACTTTATGATGTCGGATTATCCTATATTAAGCTGGGACAGCCGTCCACGGAACTTTCCGGCGGAGAGGCACAGCGTATCAAGCTTGCCACGGAGCTGAGCAAGCGGGGAACCGGCAAGACGATCTATGTGCTGGACGAGCCGACGACCGGACTGCATTTTGCGGATGTACACAAGTTGGTGGAAATCCTGCGTAAGCTGTCGGACGGAGGAAATACGGTTGTTGTGATCGAACACAATCTAGACGTCATCAAGACGGCGGACTATATCATCGATATGGGA
>CAVHWG010000182.1:0-11491 GCA_963639645.1 Firmicutes bacterium TM09-10
AAAAAATTGACGCGCGGTGTTAGCTTGCAAGTAAGTGCAAGACTTCGCCGCGCGTGATTTATTTTATTACTATGTATTTTTTTATAACAAATTTTAGACTTTCACATCCTACTATAGGGCAAATTTTTGGCGACGCAGATTTTGATTTTCAGCGAACAGACACCGGATTCTCAGAGGAAAGCAAATTGGCAGTGTGAATCTTGAGTAATCAGGAATCAGATGGATTTCATAGCCGCATATTTCCAATCTACAGACATCGGATCCATGCTTAGTTTTTTAGGACAAATTTGCAACTGCTTCGGGGTTCCATTTTGCTCGCTAATTGCGTTAGATAAACGATTTGTTATTGTCTATTCAAAATAGAGCCCGAAGTTATTTTGCAAATTTTCCTAAAAAAATCACCGTATGGTCCGATGTCGTAAGGATTGATGGTTAACCAGGTTATGAAATTCATCTGATTCCGTCATACCATCCAAAATCACACTGCCAATTTTTATACCTATTTTGTCCGGTGTCGTCCGCCTTAGAATATGAAAAATCAAAGTCGCCAAACCCGAATTTGCCGCGCCTCTTAGCGGCAGCCCGTACTGATCGTCTCGATCGCAACCGCACCTCCGCGGACAACCGAAATTCTGTGATACTTATTCTTGAGAAGTGCGATCAGTTCATTGTTGCGCCGCTCGGTCAGCATGCACTCCAAAAGCACGCTGTCTTTGCCGATGTCGACCACATCCACCTTGAACACCTGCGCGATCTGGAATATCTCGCTGATTTGTGTGCTGTCCACATCCATGACTTTTGCGTACAGGATCTCTTTCATGTGAAGCGGTACGTCGGTCAGGTCGATAACCTTGATGACCTCGACCATGCGGTTCAACTGCTTTTTGATCTGCTCGAACGTGATGTCGTCACTTGTAACACAGATCGTCATACGGGAGATCGTCTCATCTTCCGTCGTACCTACTGTCAATGACTGCAGGTTGTAGGACTTTCCGGAGAAAAGACCCGAAACCTTGGCAAGAACACCGACCTGATTCTCTACATATAACGCTATCCAGCGGTTTTTCATATCTGACATAATCACACCTCCTACTTCAAGATCATCTCGCTCATCGGATTACCGCTTTTGACCATTGGAAGTACCAACTCGTCGGTTGCGATCATAAACTCGATGACCGTAGGTGCATCTGTATGCTTCTTCGCCTCGGCGAATGCCGCCTCAATCTCATCCACGCTCTCTACGCGAATACCGTATGCGCCATAGCTTTCCGCAAGCTTCACGAAATCCGGTGTATACTTCGGGCAGGCATCGTTCGGTCCCTTACAGTCGCTCGGGCAGCCCGGACGCTTGCGCAGACAGGTTGCACTGTAACGCTTGCCGTAGAAAAGTTCCTGCATCTGACGAACCATGCCAAGGTAGTAGTTATTGAGAAGGCAGATGGTGATCGGTGTACCCTGAGTGACTGCCGTTGCCATCTCCTGAATATTCATCTGAAAACCGCCGTCTCCGGTCACAAGAACGACATCCTTATCGCGGTTCGCGATCTTCGCTCCGATGGCAGCCGGGAAACCGAATCCCATCGTTCCGAGTCCTCCGGATGTGATGAGCTGGCTGCTCTCATCCAGTTCGAGATACTGGGTTGCCCACATCTGATGCTGGCCTACGTCGGTGACATAGATGCTGTGCGGGAACTCCTTATTGATCTGCTCCATGATCATCTGCGGGCTGATGCCGCGGTCCCTTCGCATCGCAAGTGGATTTTCCGCATCCCACGCTTTGATCTGCTCCATCCATTTGGCAGTCTTCTTCGGTTCCGCCCACTCAAGAAGCTTCTCGAGCGCCGTGCCAGCATCCGCAACAACCGGCACATCAACGACAACGTTTCTTGAGATGGATGCCGTATCGACATCGATATGTACGATCTTCGCATTCGGTGCAAATTCATTTAAGTCACCGGTGATACGGTCGTTAAATCTTGTTCCTATGGAAAAAAGCACATCGCACTGGCTGACTGCCATATTTGCCGCATACTTTCCGTGCATACCGCAGTTGCCGATGTAAAGCGGATGTGTCGTCGGGATGGCGCCTTTTCCCATAATGGTTGTGACAACCGGAACATTCTCTTTCTCGACAAATGTCTGTAATGCCGCATTGGCACGCGCGATATTGATTCCGCCTCCGGCAAGGATGAGCGGCTTTTTTGCTGACTTAAGAAGCTTATATGCCTTCTTAAGCTGTCCGACATGCACACTGTTGATCGGCTTATAGCCGCGGATATCCACATTCTTCGGATACTCCGCAGGTCCCGTTGCAGTCTGGATATCCTTCGGGATATCGATAAGGACCGGCCCCGGCTTACCGGTGCGCGCGATATAGAATGCCATCTTGATGATCTTGCCAAGCTCCGCGCGGTTGCGAACCGTCACAGCATATTTTGTGATGCTTCGTGTCATTCCGACGATATCGACCTCCTGAAACGCATCGTTTCCGATGAGTCCGAGTGGTACCTGTCCGGTGAAACATACGAGCGGAATGCTGTCGTAATGTGCATCCGCAAGTCCCGTGATCGTGTTGGTCGCTCCCGGGCCACTGGTAACTAAGCATACGCCGACTTTGCCGGTCGACTTGGCATAGCCTTCCGCCTCGTGGATGAGTGCCTGCTCATGGCGCGGCAGCACCAGATCGATCGAATCCGTCTTATATAATTCATCAAATAAATCCGTAACCGTACCGCCCGGATAACCGAAGATGGTATCTACGCCCTCTTCCTCGAGCGCTTTTACGAATAATTTTCTACCTGTTATATCCATAATCTATATCCTCCTAAATCAGTCCAAAACTCCGAAGCAGGAATATCCAGAATGTCAATGTAAATGCCGCCAGAAGCGTCGTGGAAACGATGACGCTGGCGGTCAGAACTCCGTCGTTGTTCATGTTTTTCGCCATAATATAGCAGCTTGGCGTGGTCGGTGACGCAAGCATGATAAGGATTGCGATCAGTTTCTCGCCCGAATAGCCCATCATCGCCGCAGCCGGCAGAAATACGAGCGGCTGGAAAAACAGTTTGATCGCAGAAGCCCAAAGCGTCGGTTTGATCTTCGCCAAAGCCCTTCTTCCCTCGAATCCGGCTCCGAGCACAATGAGTGCCAGAGGCGTTGCAAGCTGCGCAACCATGCTGATCGTCTTATCCACAAGCGTCGGGAAATGAATGCCAAGCATTGCCACAATCAGTCCCACAAAAATCGCTAAGATGATCGGATTCTTTGCGATATTGATGATGGCCTCCTTGATCTTGCCGGTGCCTTCCTCGATCGCTTCCTGTGCCTCGAATGTCAGCACGATCACGGAATAGATATTATAGAGTGGAACCGCACCGATGATCATCAGCGGTCCCATCGCGGATGATCCGTAA
Organism: Firmicutes bacterium TM09-10; assembly: GCA_963639645.1. GTDB lineage: Bacteria > Bacillota > Clostridia > Lachnospirales > Lachnospiraceae > Roseburia. Next base: position 3,414 of record CAVHWG010000182.1, read on the forward strand.
ATGTTGCTGATAAACGCCAGTCCCATGACTGCTGCACTGCTTCGAAACGAAGACTGCACGAAGGCTCCACGCATGCTTTTGTCCTTTAAGAAGACTTTCGTAAGTCCCCACACACTCCAGAAGCAGATGGAACTTACGACCGCACAGAAAAGCACGAATTTCAGATCGAACACTTCCCATATATCCACGCTCGCAATATCGCGAAACAGCATAAATGGAAGCGTCACCTTAAAATTAAATCGGTTGGCGACCGTGACGAAATGCTCATCGAGCATTCCGATCTGATGGAGAATCCATCCGATCACCATGACCAGAAAAATCGGAAATGTTACATTGATACTAAATAAAAAATCGCTCATTACTACTTTCTTCTCTCGTATTTATAGAAATAAAACTCCAGATCAAAATAGGTCTGTTCTTCGCTGTCCGCGGTAATCTCCCACTCCGGCTTCTCGTCCAGGTTCGGGAAATAAGCATCCGCATCGTAAGCGTAATCAATCTTCGTGATATGAGCGACGTCACACTCGTCGAGAAGCTGTTCATAGATCTTCTCACCGCCAATGACATAGATATCCTCGCTGTTGTATTTTTTCAGTTCTTCATGCAACTCGTCCAGTGAGTGAACGATGATGGCATCCCCCACCGCATAATTCGGGTTGTGTGTCAACACGATATTTGTGCGGTTCTTAAGCGGAAGACCATTCGGAAAACTCTCTAAGGTCTTCCGCCCCATGACGACGACCTTGCCCGTGGTCATCTCCCGAAAGAACTTCTGATCCATCGGAATGCGTACTAACAGTTCATTATTCTTACCGATCGCCCAGTTGCGATCGACTGCTGCAATAAGATTCATAGTTTTCCTGTCCTCCCTTGGAACATTTTAAATAGCAATTGGTATATTTTTAATCTGCGGACCGGTCACATAGTCCGTAACCTTAATATCATCGGTTGTAAACTGGTAGAAATCTTTGATCTCCGGATTCAGCCAGAACTTCGGTGCCGGATGCTGCTCTCTGGTGATCAGCTCCCTGATAATTGGCACATGGCGGTCATAGATATGCGCATCGGCAATCACATGCACCAGTTCGCCTACCTTCATATCACACACCTGTGCAAGCATATGCACAAGCACCGCATACTGGCACACATTCCAGTTATTTGCCGCCAGCACATCCTGTGAACGCTGATTTAAGATCGCGTTGAGCGTCAGCTTATCATCGCCCGGTTTCTGTGTTACATTAAACGTCATGCTGTACGCACACGGATACAGATTCATCTCATGCAGATCCTGATGCACATAGATATTGGTCAGAATTCTGCGGCTGAACGGATTGTTCTTCAGATCATAGATCACGCGGTCCACCTGATCCATCATGCCCTCTTTATACTGATGCTTCTGCGCAAGCTGATAACCGTATGCCTTGCCGATCGAGCCGTTCTCGTCCGCCCACTCGTCCCACACGGTACTCTTTAAATCATGGATATTGTTGGATTTTCTCTGCCAGATCCAAAGCATCTCCTCGGTACAGGTCTTGATCGCGGTCTTTCGAAGCGTGATCGCCGGAAATTCCTTCGACAGATCGTAACGGTTGACCACACCGAATTTCTTGATCGTGTAAGCGCTCGTTCCGTCCTCCCAGTGTGGGCGGACTTTCTCGCCCTCGGTGCTCGTTCCATTCTCCAGTATATCGTTGCACATATTTACAAAAATCTTGTCTGCTAAGCTCACTGCGTTTCCTCGCCTTCTTTATTCGTCATATATTGATTCTTTTTTATCTCAAAAATCAGGACAAATCCTCTAAGCCTTTATTTTACATAACTTTGCAAAAAAAGTCTATGATAATATTTGTCGTACTATCAGCCGGTACTCGACCATATCGTGACATTTCTGGATCTTTTTTAAGCAGTCCGCTTTCTGCGGAAAAAGCCTTATCAGATAAAACCACAGTTCCTTCATATGTCCCACGACATCCTTATCCCCCGAAAAGATGTCCGTATATCCCTGCACGATCTCGTCGTGAAACGCACGGATCTGCTGCTTTGTCGGTTTCGGATTCCCCTTGATTTCCCCGACAAGTCCCGGATCTGCCAGAAGTCCTCTTCCGATCATCACGCGATCCACCGTCGGAAAAAGCGCATGAATCCGCTCATAATCCTCCACCGTATTCACATCTCCGTTATAGCAGAGCGGCACTTTGATCTTCTCTACCGCATACGCAAACGCATCCAGCCTTGGCGTATTGCTGTAAAAATCGCTTCGCACACGCGGATGCACAATCAGCTCTTCCATCGGATACCTTGCATAAACCTCACAAAGCTGCTCCCACTCATCCTCTCTCTCCATGCCGATCCTCGTCTTTATTGAAATCGAAAGCGGACAGATGTCAAACGCCTTTTCCAGAAACCGGTCCAGTTCATCTGGATCTTTTAAAATTCCCGCACCGCGATTCTTCGCCACGACCGTTCCCGACGGGCACCCGCAGTTTAAGTTCACCGTCGTAAATCCCATCTGCTCAAGCTGCGCGCCCATCATCCAAAGATCTTCGGCATCGTTTAGCATCAGCTGCGGAACGAGCGTGATCCCCGGGTTGTTCTCCGGAATCAGATCCCGCACGATCTTCTTATTCATTTTCTTTGCTGCCGGAAAAAATGGTGTAAAGTATTTATCAATATACGGAAAGTGATGCGCGAAGGCATTTCTCACAATATATCCCGTAATTCCTTCCAGTGGAGCCAAATAAAATTGCATACAAATCTCCTATATCCGTTCGTCCTACGCATGTGCCTGCCCAAACATTTTGAATTGTTTGGGCAGGCACAGCGCGTGCTCCTTCTATTATAGGAGATTTGCAGGAAATGTGAAGGGTTCCTGCAAAATTATTAGGATTTTATGAAGTGAATTGACTTCGCCGGGCAAGAATTTTATATTAAAAAATATGAAATTGTCGCTTTACGTGATCGGCATCCTTCTTTACCGCATCCACAATAAGCACGCGGAACAAACATCTTAGCTCCGTGTTACATTTTTGCGATCACACGGATGATATTGGCTGCATTGTACTGCAGATCCGCAAGTGTGATCGTATAACCGTCGATGGCTTCGCCGCTTTGCACCGCATGAACGATGTCATCGACATTTCTCTGACATCCCGGCATCTGAATATCATTTCCTGCCGCGATACATCCCGTCGATGCGGAGATTCCGTATTTCGGTTCAAATTTGCCGGTCAGCGCCGGAACGTCCTGTGAAGTAAACCAGTCCGTCATAATAAAACCTTCAAATCCCCACTCATCCCTCGCCATATTCTGAATCAGTTCATAATGGTTCGCCGTGTGCACACCATTCAACAGATTATAGCTTGTCATGATCGATAGCGGCTGCGCCTCCGTCACGGCGATCTCAAATCCTTTCAGATAAATCTCACGCAATGCACGCTCACTGACATGCGCATTAACAAAATACCGGTTGTCCTCCTGATTATTTACAGCAAAATGCTTGATCGTTGTGCCTTTTCCCGCATGCTTCTGCACACCGCGTGTCATTGCAGCGGCGAAACTGCCGGATACAAGCGGATCTTCGGAATAGTATTCAAAATTGCGTCCGCACAGAGGATTACGGTGAATGTTCAGTGCCGGTGCCAGCCACAGATCAACATGGAATTTCTCCATCTCGCCACCGACCATATCTCCGGTCCGCTCCACGAGTTCCCTGTCCCAGGACTGCGCCAGCGCCCATCCGATCGGGATTGCGGTACAATATTGATAATGGTTGATCACATTGTCCTCGTCGAGATCCTCCGGAAACGGTGTAAAAGTATCACTGAAAATATCACCACCTCCCGGAATCATCTCTCCCTCTCTGGTTGTCTTAAAAAGCGGCTGTAACCGAAGCCCCGCCGGTCCGTCCGCCAGGGCCATGCAACGAACGCCCCTCGTCTCGTGCAGTACCGACGCGGTATCGCCGGCGGCTCCCGGAACGATCTGAGATGCATTTCCGATAACGGATCCCTCTCCCGCACGAAGTGTGCCGACACACAGTTCGGCCATCTCTTCCACGGAAAGCTGCGCCACCAGTTCCTCGATCGTACAGCGGCCCGCCTTCACATCATCCATGGTGAGAACTTCCTTTTTTGCGGTCTCACAGACCTTCCTTTCGCCCTGATAATTCATTGTCTCCGTCGCAATCTCTGCCGCGTCAATCTTCAGGACACGCTCACACACAATTTCTTTTTTCTCTTTCTCAGGCGGAGTGATCTCCACAAATTCCACATCCTTTGCAAAAAGATTCTTGCACTGCTTCGTCGCGATACTCCTGTCAAGTTCCAGAACGGCCGCAACCTCGGTATCTCTGCTGCTGTTGCCCACACGAACGGTATAGGAACCTTCCTCCAGGATCCATGCAGCTTTCTTTTCGCTGTAGGACGCAAGGTTTCTCACATCAAACGCGAGACTTAAGATCTGTTCCTCGCCCGGTGCAAGAAGTTTTGTCTTGCCGAACGCCACCAGTTCCTGATACGGCTTGTCGATCTCCCCGCTCTCCGGCGCCGATACATAAATTTGTACCACTTCTTTGCCTGCATAGGTATCGCCCACATTTTTTACTGCGACATCCAGATGAACGATGCCTTTTTCCACATGCGCATCAACGGTGTTCCTGTAAAATTCCGTATAAGAACGACCGAATCCGAAACAGTATTCCGGTGCAACATCAAATGTGTCAAAATAGCGGTATCCCACGTAAATTCCGTCCGTATAATATTCATCATCCGTGCTTCCGTTATGGCTGAACTCTGCGGAAGACGGATAATCCATATAGTTTTTCGCCCAGGTATCCACCGTTTTTCCGGACGGTGTCACTTTGCCGGTCAGCACGTCGCACAGCGCATCGCCGCCGACATTGCCAAGCTGTGTCATAAGAAGAACCGCGCTGATCCCGCTGATCGCATTCAGTTGCGTCATATTGATCAGGCCTCCGATATTCAGCACAACGACCACATGTGCATAGTGTTTTGTAAGCAGCGTAAGGTTATCGGTCTCCTCTTCGTACAGATCGTAATCGCCTGCCTTGTCGTAACGGTCGGCGCCCTCACCGGAGAGACGGCTGATCACATAGATCGCGCACTGCGCCTGTGCATTCACACAGTCCTTCTCTTCTATGCGCATCGGTGCCGCTTCCTCGTACGGATGATCCATACGTACCGCCATCATGACATTTCCGGTCCGCTCAGCTTCCTCCTCAGTCCATGCAAGATAAGCCTCTTTGTGGTTCTTCAAATACGCATCCTGACGATCCAGCCAGTCCGATGTCAGAACGGTAAAACCGGCATTTTTCAACCCATCCTCAATATTGACACTGCTTCTGGAATTGACGTCGCCGGAACCGGTTCCTCCCTTGACCGTGTTGCGCACACCGTTTCCAAACACGGCGATCTCCCCGGTCTGCCGGATCGGAAGCGTGCCGTCATTCTCCAGCAGCACCATGCATTCCGCTGCAACTTCTCTCACCAGCGCCGCATTTTCCACTTCTCTCGGTTCAATTTCAATTGATGTCGGTACATTGTATTTATCCATTTTTACTCTCCTTTCCTATGCCTGATCAATCCATCTCCGGAAAAAGTCACATTCTTCCATATTGCACCGCTTCGCAATCTCCGACTTCACATTCAGATGGAATACATGTCCCAATTCGGTATCTTTGTCACCATAATACAAAAACTCCTGCGGAACATGATGTGCGATCAGTGTTTTCTGCAATTCAAGAACCTGTTCCTGCAGGAAGTCTCCCGTGCAGGTCATATAAAGTGTCGGCGGATAATTCTCTGTAATTCCATGCAACGCATTGATCAGCTCCAATTCCTCCGCTGTGCCTTTTCCCGGAAGGTATTCCTTCATAAGCGCCGCATCCAGGTTCTTCTCATCTTCCACATGAACCCGGTACACACCGCAGTTGAGTGCGATCGCCTTTAAGCACAAATGATCCGGCACCTCAAACGGAAACTGTTTTGCACGCTCCGGATCCGTGCAGATTCCCGCATAAATGCTGAGATTATGCGCACCCGCGGAATCTCCGACCGCAAAAATATGGTCCGTATCAAAACCATACTCTCCGCTGTGCTCCATCACGAAACGCATCACCAGATTGGTATCCTCGATCGCCGCCGGGAACTTATGCTCCGGCGCAAGGCGGTACGTGAAATTCACAACTGCAAATCCATATTGCACAAGGCTCATGCAATAATACTGATAACGTTCCTTGTCTCCGTAAACCCATCCGCCACCATGCACGCTGACAATGACCGGAAGTTTCTTTCCTTCCATCTCCTTCGGCCGATACACATCAAGCACCTGCATCTTTGGATCTGTCGTCCCGTACACGATATCATCAAACCGCACCACATTATCCGGTGTGCCAAGTCCTGTATCGCGGACATCATCCGATTTCTTAAACTCCCTTCGGATCTTATCACTGAGTTCTGACATAAAAACACCTCTCATTTCTGTGTGATACTCTGCTTTTCTTTAGCATTATTCTACACGAAAACAAGAGGTTCTTTCTTTCCCTATTTTATGATAAAATTACCGTTTTTTGTCATCTTTTTTCAAAAAACATTGTTTTTTCAGCTTATTTATGCCGTTTCTTTCGATATTGCAGTGGTGTCTCTCCATACACCTTACGGAATGCAAGGATCAGCCTGCGATCATCCGTAAACCCGCTCTCCTCCGCGATCCTCGTCACACTTTCCTCTGTCTGAAGCAACAGATTTCGCGCCTGATACAACCGATAGTTAGTCAGATACTCTGTATACGTCATTCCGGTGCACTTTTTGAAATATTTTGAAAAATACGTTGTGCTGAAATGAAATTTCTCCGCCACCATGCTTTGACTGATACGTTCCCTGTAGTGTTCCTCAATAAACGTGAGAACGCCTTTCATACGCTCAATGTCCTTTAAAATATTGATCTTGTCCACATGTTCCCTCGGCACCGTCCCCTGCATACACATCTCATACAGCAGCTCCATAACCAGTGCCCGCGCGCGCACATTCTCATATGGCTCAAGCGCAACGCCGTCTGCAAACGATATCAGTTCCGTCATAATCTGATCCACACGCTCCGAAGCACATTCACATTCGTTCGTAAAATAAAATTCCGGATATTCTGGCAGATTTTCCGCTACAAACTGCGGGCTGATCACTACGATAATTTTGACGAGAATATGCTTTCCTTCGAGCGATTCGTCGGGCAAAATACTGTGGATAAAATTCGCATTTGTCACCACAAGCCGCCCAGGGCTTCCCATCACACATTCTCCGTTAATGTAATGTCTGCTGCATCCCGCGAACCCATAAGCCACCTCAAGATCCTCATGCCAATGATTCATGACTCGCGACCGATCCGCATCATCCGACATCGCCAGAAAAATATGAAACGGCCTTGCCCTGTCATATTCAAATTGTTCATGTCTGACCTTCTCCTGCTGCATACACAATCTCCTCTATATCTCTCATAATGCCCCAAAGCATACCGAAAGTCAAGATGTAAGGCCTGCACCGCGACTTGTACCAGACCACCAAAAGAGTGATAATAATTTTAGCAAGAATTCTTTAATTTTTCTTTATATTTCCCCCTACTTATTCATATAATAAGTAGAAGTTTGTTCGCAAAACATAACTTTTGCTGACCATACTTAAAAAAGGGAAAGGTCTTTTGGAGGAATAAGCATTAAATGAATCTCCCCTGTGCCACAAAAGTACAGGGGGTGTTTTTATTCTTGCAACAGCCAATCTGCTATATCATATATCTCGATTCCTTCGTAACTGTATTTCGGATGCTTCGTTCTTGCAATAATCATTTTCGGGTAAGCATCCCGTATCTGAAGAAGCGGTGATACCTCCCGTTTGAAAGTCTCTTGCTCTGAGATGTTATCACTCACCTGGATATAGATTTTTTCACTCCTTTTTTGTGCTACAAAGTCAATTTCTTTTTGATAAAGCTTTCCTACATAAACATCATAACCTCGGCGAAGCAACTCAATGCATACTATATTTTCATAAACCCTTCCATAATCCATATTTCTG
>CAVHWG010000183.1:0-28362 GCA_963639645.1 Firmicutes bacterium TM09-10
GGTTTTGGTTGCATTATTACTTGCAATCAGTGTTTCCGCAGCCCGCATGCCGTAGACCTGTGATGTTACATCGTAGTCGGTGTCGGCACTCTCGTCTTCATTTTGCGTATCGCTCTGCGGTGTGAGCGCCCAGACTCTTGTATAGAAAGGCATTCCGAGGATAATCTGATCGGCAGGAACTTCTGCAAGGGTATCGGAAACGCCCTGTTTTACCCAACTAAGAGAAGCGACGGAACCTTCTTCCTTGGAACCGGCATAGTGCTCATCGTATCCCATAATTACAACATAATCTGCAAAATTTGCCTGCTCTGCACGATTGTAGAAGGAAGTGTAACTGCTTGGAACGTAGTTATCAATGGATAAGACGATTCCGTTGTTTGCACATTTGATTGACAGTTCGCGGACAAATTCGATATATGCATCCCCTACGTCTTCACGGTTTAATGATTCAAAATCAAGATTAATACCATCCAGATTATATTGGATTGCCATCGAGACAATCTGATTGACCAGGTTCTGACGCTTGCTTGTGTGTGTCAGAACTTTGGCAGAATCGGCATCTTTATTTTCCAGATTGCTGACCAATGCCCAAACCTCTACACCCTGTGAGTGACAGTAATTTACATAATCGATACTTGCAAGATTTGCAAGATTACCGTTGTTGTCGTCGAGATAGAACCAGGTCGGTGAAATTACATTTACACCTTTGGTGCTTGCAAGCACAGAAGAAATTGTGGAGTTGGCAGAGGAATTTGTCACCTGGTGCCATGCCATACAGATCTTAAAATCTTTCTTAATGTGTGCGAATGTTTCTGGCGTGTAATCGCTGGTTCTGGTTTTCTCTTCCGGATCGGAGAGCTTCTTACCCTGTACATATCCGATCACACCGTCTGCAGTCATAACTTTCGTCCAGTTATCACCGGTTTCAATGATGGAAACTTCGTCCTTGTCTGTAAGATCTTCAAGAATCGGACTCTTGATACCGCCTTTCACACGCACGTAAGTGCTTCTCTTGACGGTAGCCACATTATAATTGCCCCATTCGTTTGTGATCACCAGACGATTCGGAGATTCAAAGTATTTATAACTGAAATCCGAATACTGCTTTACGAATTCCAGATCCACATAAGCGGAATCCGAACTTGCCTTTACAACCGGGCGGCCGTAATCGACGGAAGATTTTGTGATCAGATACTTTGTGCTGTCCGCCTCGGCAGAGATCAGATCCTGCGCGGTAGCATACAGAAGGATATTTTCATTGTGATCCCAATAGAAACGGGAATTCAATGTATCGTGTATAAAATTATAATCCAGGTAAACATGTCCGTCGATCAGTTTTCCCTGTGATTCAATGATTTCGTTATTCAGTACGATAGCGACCTGATCATCAGAACTTACATTATAATAAGTATTCAGATCCTGTCTCGCTTTGCTTGGCGTGTATTTGCGGATAAGAGAAGTAATTCCCATGATCGCAACAATGATCACGATCAGACCGCAAACAACTAAAATCGGTAAAGCTTTCTTTTTCATGCGTAGACCTTCCTTTGTTTAATGTCAATCTTAATTCCGATTATAGCATTGTGCCTATACAGATTCAAATAGTATGAAAGAAAATTAAGAAAAATTCAAAGGACCGGAGCACTTTGTGAATCCGGTCCTTTGGTTATCTTTTTTTCGAATCAGAGTGCACTGATAAAAAAGAACATTGAGACTTCCTCTTATCAGCCCAACAGTTTTTTTTAATTGAAAAGGACCAATCAATATAACCCAATACTAATTGTTAGGTATGTCAGGTAACACGATCACGAGTCCCTGATACACACCCGGCTTAAATTCAATAAGAAGCTGATCGCTACTGTTTGATAATGTGATAACTATTCTCCTTTCATTAGTTGTTCAAAAAAATTGAAAAACTCGCTGTTAATGTGAAAAGGGTCTCTCAGATCCGGAATCGGAATCACCGGGAAATCATATCGGTAAAAAATTTGTTCAGCGTCTTTTTTATTTCCCCGGTTATACAAAAGTTTCACCGCCTTTTGTCTAACATTGTAATTTGATAACTGCTGAATAAATTGATCTACCGATTCGGATTTCCAAACCGATGCATGACAGACGACAATGCGAAGGTCGCATGCAAGAAAATCCCGGTAAGTGCCAGGAACAGGAACTCCAAAGTCAAGTATCGAATAGGTATACGGCTTGCCTAACACATCCGCCATTGTGCGAAGCGTAAGATCCGGATAGTAATACACACCCTGTTTCCGGAAACATATGTGGGAATCCGGCTTGGCTTGAAGTAATTTGATTTCGTGGGTTGCATTTATTTCCAGATATCTGGTTTTCGCAAAGTACCGGCTATGTAGATAGTTCGATAGCGCAATACACAGATGTGTAGTCCCGACGTTAGGGGCTGTTCCGCACACACCTATCGTTGCAGGTGTCGGAAAATATGGTTTTTTAATTTTAAAAATGGTGATATCCGTCCTTTCTGAAGAGTTAGCCAGTTAACAAAGTTTTGCTTCTGACGGTCGATCCGAAACGGGTTTGTATCATACGGGTAGAAATAGACCGGCCGTGCAAACTTTCTGGCAAAATACTGCGCTCCGTTGTGGTCACACAAATTTACAATGATTTTCAGGCGATCATTCAATGTTTGTAAGAGTGGATCATTGATCGTTGCATCCGACCTGTGCCATAAGCCGCCACCGCAGACATATATGATAGAATCTGCTGTAGTAAGATTTGCAGAGGAGTAGTCACATCCGTAGTCCTCTACGACAAATGCGGCATCCGGTGCAGGAATGGTAATGCCTTCATCATATTTTGGATAGCCTCGAAAACATTGGTGAGCATAGTATCCGTCTTTTTCCCAGACTTGTTTTATCTGCTGTACGGCACACCTCAAGTGATTGGTCCGGTTTTGCTCGCGGTATACTGCCGGATAGCCGAGAAAACAGAGTGTGGAAACAAGGGATATTGCTACATGTGTGCATCCGCAGCCATGATGGCTGCCAATGACCGCAACAGTCTGTCTGAGATGCGTCTCCTCCGTATTATCATTTGTGTCCGCTAAGGCAGTACATAATTGTTGAACCGTTTGATACCGGTCGCTCGGTTCTGCATATTGGGTCTTTTGGATAATCGGTAGGATATTCCGGGCGAGGGATGCGTCCACGTGCGGCAGTAAGTAGTCGATGATGCGTCCGATACTGTAGATATCGGCGGCAAGCGTCGGTGGTGCTGCTTGTGTCAGCTCCGGTGCGGAAAAGTCCGCATTCCCGAAATGATTGAAGTCATTTCCATAGTTGGTAATAAATGATGCTACGCTAAAATCGATTAATTTGATCTGTAATCCACATACTATAATATGCTCAGGCTTGAGATCCTGATAGAGGATCGGGCTTGGACACAATGTGTGCAGATATACAAAGATGTCGCATAGCTGTTCACAAAACTGATAAAATAAAACTCTGGAAATTGACGGTTGATGAAGCAGAAACTGTTCTAAAGAATCACCCTGAATATATTCTTCCACAAGATAATAAAAAGATTCATCTTGTTCAAAATCATAAATAGTGGGGATACCAGGATGTCGAACTGATTTTAGAACCTGTGCTTCTGATACTGCGAAGGGGGATAGTGCATCTGTCTTGGGGAATATCTTGATTGCACGATCGATCCCTAGAGATTGATGTCTGGCGAGATATACCGTTCCGTTGCTTCCGCAACCAAGTGGCTTTAAAATTTCATATCTGCCGGACAGAATTAAATTATTATTGTCTTTCATACGCTCCTTTGGGTTGGAGACGCATCTCATGCATAAACTTATAGCATACAAATTTTTGAAATGCAAGCATTTTTTGAAAAATTATTTTTGTAGGCATAGCGAAGTTTATATTTTTTTAATGAGACCGAACTTTACAAGGAGGGGGTGTTTGATTATAATAAGTGTACGATTTACAAGAGATTTTCAAGGTAAGGATGTGATTGTAATGAAAATTGAAAAAGTAAATGAGAATCAGATCCGCTGCACATTAACAAAGCAGGATTTGGCGGAACGACAGATCAATTTGCGCGAGCTTGCGTATGGATCCGAGAAAGCCAAAGGACTTTTCCATGATATGATACAACAGGCCAATTACGAATTGGGATTCGAGGCCAATGATATACCGCTGATGGTGGAGGCAATTCCGTTGTCTTCCGAGTCATTGATTTTACTGATCACAAAGGTAGAGTATCCGGATGAGCTGGATACCCGGTTTTCTCAATTTTCCGATGCGGACGAGGATGAGTTATTCCTGGATGCAGGAGGAATACAGAGCATCCCACAGATCAAGGGTGCGGATGACATTATTGGACTTTTCAATAAGATTCGCGAGAATCAGGAAGCACAAAAGACGAAGGATAATGTACAACAGACCGATGCTCCGGTTGTTCCGGAAGTCCCGGTTGACCTTGCGAAGATGTTTGAGTTTGAGAATATGGAACAGGTGGAGCGACTTGCTCATGTTTTGGACGGCTATTATAACGGACGAAACGATCTGTACAAGAATGTGCAGAAGAATCGCTTTTTCCTGATCATCCACAAGGATGACCATACACCGGAACAATTTAATAAAGTGTGCAATATCATCTGCGAGTATGCGAGCCAGCGGAATTATAATGCTGCGACGGAAGCATATTTTGCGGAACATGGAAAACGGATCACAGGTCCGGATGCGCTGCAGGTTCTTGCCGCACTGTAATTCCGGCTATAACAAACGGCTGTCCCATAGATGAAACTCATCTGCGGGACAGCCGCTTTTTTGTTAATCTTAAGCTAAATCATGCTCCAGAAAATCATTGATATCGTTTACCAGGTCATCCGGCTCAATTCCGTGTACCATAGCAGCCTCACCGATGGTCTCCATCTGAGATGATGGGCATCCGAGACAGTGCATACCAATATTTAAAAGCATTGGTGCGATATCTGCATCAATCTGAAGAAGCTCTCCGATCATAGTATCCTTAGTTACTTTTGCCATTGGAAAATCCTCCTTTGCAATATGTTTTGTAATGGTGCTATTATAATACGATTTCCAGGCAAATGCAAATTATACGTCGTTTGTGGTTAAAAAAATACAAGATTCGGACGATATACAATGCAGATGAGTTGACAGGGACGGTCAAATCAGAGTGCATGGACGCACAACCCAGTGAAAGGGAACCTATGAAAATTAATCGAAATATGTCTGCGGTAATCACAAATAAGCAGTTACTTCGTACAGAGAATAAGCTGAGTGCATCCATGGAGCGTCTGTCGAGCGGTTACAAGCTCAACCGTGCGGGCGATAATCCGGCGGGGATGGCAATCTCGAACAAGATGAAAGCACAGATTGATGCATTGGATCAGGCTGAGTCCAACGCGTCGGACGGAGAGTCCGTTCTGCGTATTGCGGATGGAGCCTTAAATGAAGTGAGCAGCATTTTACAGAGAATTCGAGAACTGAGTGTTCAGGCGGCCAACGGAACCAATTCTTACAGCGATCGCCAGAGTATGCAGGATGAGATTGATAAGCTGACAGAAGAGGTTGATCGTATTTCTGCTGATACCGAGTACAATACAAAGACACTTCTCGACGGATCCTCCGATGTGCGAGTGTATTCCAAGCAGGCAAATCGTTTGGATATTTCGGATGAGGTGCTTCCGGGAACTTATGAATTTACTGTGGATGCACCGGCAGAATCTGCAGAATATACGATTCCAATGCCGACAGGTGCTGTATCCGGAACAATACAGATCAACAATGTGAATGTAGAATATACGCAGGGAATGTCGGAAGATTCTTTCTACGAGCAGCTTCGTACAGCAGCGGAACAGGCCGGATGTGTGGCCACAAAGAATGATGACGGCACTTTTCTGATCGCATCCAAAGAGCCGGGGTCCAGACAGGAAATTACGATGGTATTCGGCAAGGCGATGGCGGAAGATCTGGGTATTGATACCGATCCGGATGCGAAGAACGTAGAAAACAGTGATGATTTTTATATTACCAAAAAGGGTACCGATGCGCAGGTGACCTTAAATACCGATGCAGGTTTTTCCGATACCGCAACCGTCAGAGCAGATGGGGCGCGTGTGAAAATTACGGATATTGGCGGCTTTTCTATGGATTTTATGCTCAAAAATAATGTTGCCGAGGATGCCAAGATTGAAGTCACCGACATCGGAGCGATGTCGATCCAGATCGGTGCCAATCAGTATCAGGATATGGATGTGCGCATTCCGGAAGTCTCTTCGGAGAGCCTTTATCTCGACAAAGTTGATGTGACGGTTGCGAACGGACCGGAAAATGCGATGAACACACTGGATGATGCGATTGCAAAGCTCAATGATGTGCGTTCGCGTATCGGTGCATTTACCAATCGCCTTGAGTATGCATCCAACAGTCTGGCGGAGACACAGGAGGATATGACAAACGCATATTCCGGCATACTTGATACGGATATGGCGGAGGAGATGACCGAGTACACGCAGCAGAATGTGCTTGAGCAGGCCACGGTTTCCGTGCTCGCGCAGGCAAACGATCTTCCGGAAAAAGTGCTGTCGCTGTTGCAGTAGGAGGGGGTAGCGCATGGATAATTCATTAAAGCAGGACTTTACCCGCCGGCTGAGTCAGTGCAATTCCGGCGGCATGATCGTAATCATCTACGAGATCTGTTTTGCCTACATGGAAGATGCGAAAAAGGCGCATGCATCCGGTGATCATACCGAGATGAAGGCCGCGATCCGCAAGGCACAGAATGTGATCGATGAACTGATCGGCAGCCTGAATTTCGCGTACGAGATCTCATCCAATCTTTACGCGCTCTATGTTTTTTGTAAAAACGAGCTGGCGCGAACTCTCTATGAGAACCGTCTGGATGGCCTCACAGAAGCGGATAAGATCATGCGACGCCTGTACCATTCGTTTGCAGAGGCGGCCAAAAGCGATACAAGCGCGCCGATCATGAGTAATACCCAGCAGATCTACGCGGGTATGACTTACGGAAGAACACAGTTAAATGAAAATGATATGAATTATGATCGTCAGAGAGGATTCTTCGTGTAAGAATCCTCTAATTTTTTTACACATCCAAGTAAAAATTTATAACGCATCTGCATCGCTTTTGCCTCATAAATGTAATAATCGATGAGGTCCGGCTCCACAACATTTTCCAGATTCGTGTACACATTTCTTAATTCGACGGAGGTCTGCTGCAGATGATCAACGAGCGTAGAATAACCATCTGGAGCAGGCTCTGAGGACTTAAAAATCTTCATAAAATCACCTGCTTTCCCAAAAATTCTTTTTACAAGTATAAGCAAAATTTGGAAAAGATATACAAAATTTTAACAACTTTTTTGAACAAATCGTATTATTGACAAATGAAAAAGGCGTTTGCTATAATACGGCTTACAACAAAAGAGGTGATGCAATTGAACATGGTGCAGGATTTAGCTGCACGAACACTGCTCGTAATCTTGGCAGCGGCAGTGATTCAGGATTTCATGTACATGAAGATCAGTAACCGGCTGATTCTCATGGGTGTTTTATTTTCGCTGGCATTTGGCTTTATGACGGGGGGCCTTACGCAAATCTTATTTGTACTGGCGAATGTTTCATTTCCGGTTATCGTGTTATATCTTTTATATCTCCTGGGAGTACTTGGGGCGGGAGACATCAAACTATTTTCCATTATCGGAGGATTTACAAATTTCAGAGTGTTGACAGGCTGTATGCTCTATTCACTTATTGTGGGAGCCATCATTGCCACATGCAAAATGCTTTACAATCGCAATCTTCGGATCAGTCTCTTTAAAGCAGGTGTTTATTTTAAAACGATCCGGCAAGAGGGGATCGTGTCGTACCATAAGGAGTGGGCAGAGAGGCGGAACCTCATGCATTTTTCCGTGGCGATACTGATCGGGTATCTGTTGACGAATGTCTGAATGGATGATGTATCTGAAAAATGTATTTTAAAAAATATTTGAAAGAAGGGGTTTTATGAGAAAGATTCGGCTGGGATTGTATCTGAGTGATCGGGAGTATGGGGAACGTTTTGTCGGTTGCCTGATGAATCATTATAGAGACAGACTTGAACTGCATCTGTTCACAGAACCGGAAGCGGTGAAGTCATCGTGTGCAAGGCTGGATGGAATGGTACTGTCCGATTGGGGGGACAAGTACGAAAACATTGCGCAGCAGTTGCCGGTCATTGTACTTAGTGACAGTGAAGAGGTGGGGGATCTGCAGGAAGGAGAAGTATTATTTGTGGATAAGTATCAGGAAGTAAACAAGATTGTGGATGAAATACTTCGGCACATCGGGCAGGAGATCCGGGATGTGCAGCAGAACGGGCGGATCGGTCAGAAACTGCAGACCTTTGCCGTCTATTCACTGGCGGAAAATGAGTATCAGATGCCATTTGCGGTAACGCTTGCCTCCATCATGAGCGAGCAGGAGAAAGTGTTGCTTTTGGATCTTCAGGAGAACAGTGGGTTATCACAGCTTCTCGGGGAAGGCAAGGAAGCGGGACTCGAGGAACTTCTGGTGATGGCGGAGAGTGGTAAATATTCAAAAAGCCGTATGGTGAGCTGCGTGGAACATCTTGACAATATGGATGTTGTCTGTCCGGTCTGCAATACAGAATGTCTGTGTGAGGCACAGGCCAAAACCTATCAGGAACTGTTGCAGATTCTTGCACAGGAAATGGGGTATACCACCATTATTATGAACATGGGATCCCGTTTCGTTGGTTTCTTCGATATGCTTGCGGCATGCGAGAGCATTTACCTTGTGAAAAGCCGTGGCGGACTGGGGCAGTGGCGCGAAAAAGAATTTCGGGCAGAACTTGAAAAGCATATGCATGCAGATCCGCAGGAACATATCCGGGGCGTGGAACTTCCGCGCGTGGCTGTGCCGATGATCTCGTGCGAGCGGCTGGTCGAGCAGTGGAAATGGAATGAACTCGGAGACAGCTTGCGAAGAATGATGCCGGGGGTGATGTCAGTTGGATCATAATTACGCGATAGAAATTCGAAAGAATGTTTTGGCAAGGATGGATCTGTCGCGGGAGATGTCCGATGAGGAAATCGAGGAGCTGATTGGGGAAGAGGCTTCCCGATGTATGCAGGCAGCAACGTTCTCTGTAAGGGAGCGGGTGCGGATGGAGCAGAAGGTATTCAATTCGCTCCGTAAGCTTGACGCATTGCAGGAATTGATTGATGATCCACAAGTGACAGAAATTATGGCAAATGGACCGAAGCACATATTTTATGAGAAGGAGGGGCGGGTTCATGAATGGGGTGAGACGTTTGACAGTGAGGAGAAGATGCAGGATGTGATCCAGCAGATCGTCGGACGTCACAATCGCGTTGTAAATCAGTCTACGCCGATCGTGGATACCAGATTAATGGACGGATCGCGTGTGAACATCGTGTTGGCACCGATCGCAATTGATGGAGCTGCGATCACGATCCGAAAGTTCCCGGAGCATCCGTTTCGCATGGAGGAGCTGATCAAAAAGGGTGCAATCAGTGAGGACGCGGCGGAGCTGTTGCAGAGACTGGTGCGCGCAAGATACAGTCTGTTGGTCTCCGGAGGAACCAGTTCCGGAAAGACAACATTTCTTAATGCATTATCGCAATACATTCCCGAAGATGAGAGAGTGATCACAATTGAAGATTCTGCGGAGTTGCAGATACAGGGCGTTCGTAATCTGGTGCGTCTTGAGACGCGCAATTCAAACATGGAAGGTGTGATGCCGATCACCATCCGTGACCTGATCCGCTCGGCACTTCGCATGAGGCCGGATCGTATTGTAGTCGGAGAATGTCGTGGCGCAGAGGCTTTCGATATGCTTCAGGCGCTTAACACGGGTCATGACGGAGGGCTCAGCACGGCTCACGGCAACTCCAGTCGGGATATTTTGGGGCGATTGGAGATGATGGTTCTTATGGGGATGGACCTGCCACTGAGTGCGATCCGGCAACAGATCGCATCGGGAATCGATGTCATCGTGCATCTCGGGCGGCTACCGGACAAGAGTCGACGCGTTCTTGAAATCGTGGAGATTGACGGAATCCACGATGGAGAAATTGTGCTTTCGCCGCTTTATCAGTTGAAGGAAAACAATGGGGACTGGGAACTGCAAAGGGTCGGGATGCTCAAGCATCTGGGAAAGCTTAAGCTGGCAGGAGATAGTTTGTAATTATGGAAAGGGGATCAAACGTATATGGATTACAGAATTTATCATTTATGTCATCGGGAAAAGCTGGTCTGCCTGTGGAAAGCTGCAGGACTTTCGGTGGTTGTAGCATATCTGTTTTATCAGCATTGGCTGGGACTCTTTTTGTTGCCGGTATTTTATGTTTTTCTTTGCAAGCGGGCAATACGGGAAGGGCAGGCTGCTCGTCAAAATGAACTCGCTTCGCAATTTCTGGATGCGCTTCGTACAGTCAGTGCTTCGCTTTTGGCGGGGGTTTCCATGGAAAATGCGTGGCGGGAGGCATCAAAGGAAGTTGGGAATTTATATGGAAATGATGCAATTCTTCTGCATGAATTGGATGAGATCAATCATTCGGTGGCAGTGAATATGCCGATTGAGAAACTTTTGGATGAGTTTGCAGATCGTTCCGGCAATGCGGATATTATGAGTTTTGCAGAAGTGTTTGCATTTGCAAAGCGAAGTGGAGGAAATTTTGCTTCGATCATTGAGGAAACATCGGAGCATATGCGGGCACGACATGACACCGAGAGGGAAATACAGGTTCTTGTGGCATCGCGCAAGCTGGAACAGCGTGTCATGAATGTTGTTCCAATATTTATCTTAGCCTATCTGAAGCTTACTTCCGGTGAGTTTCTGGTTCCATTGTATGGAAATTTATTTGGGGTGTTTTTTATGACGGCATGTCTTGGTATGTACGGGATCACGATATTTTTGGCGGATAAGATTCTGGATATTCAGATGTGATTGGGAGGAAATTATGTTGCAGAAAAAGAAAAAAGTAATAGAGATTGTAATCGTCTGCGTGCTTTTTCTTGTGATGGCAGGCTATGTAGAAGCAACGGAGCACCAGATTGATGGGAACAATCGGGCAATACGTGCGAGCCCTGGAGGTTATGCCAAGAGTCTGGAATTGCAACTTGATGCAGAAGGACTGCTTGAAGATTACAACTATAAAGTAAATATTCCTGCGCAGGTGGCCACAAGGGAGGACGCACAAAAATATTTCAAACTGGCAAAGAAGGAGATCGACGATAGTTTTTATTCCCAGGGAGATGATGCGCAGCATGTCAGTCATGCGGTTACAATGAATAATTATTATGTAGATCACATGGTTTCCGCAGAATGGACACTTGACAGCTATCAGTATGTGGATGTTGATGGCAGAATTCGCGAAGAAAATGTGGAACGTGATGCGATGGTACAGGCAAGTGTTCAGTTCTCGTGTGGTGCGTATGCGCAGGAATATGTATTTTCGTTTATGGTTGTACCTCCGGAGCTTAGCGGAGAGGAGCAGCTTCTGGCAGATATTGAGACTGCGGTGACAGCGGAGGGCAAAAAAGAAGGTGAGACTTATTTCTACTTACCTCAAAGCGTGGATGGAGTCTCGTTGAAATGGAGTGAACCGAAGCAACATCTTGTGATTAAAGTGTTGTTTTTCGAAATCGTGGTCGTGGTACTGCTTTATTTTGGCGCGCGGGAACGAAAACGGACCGAGGAGAAAGCACGTCAGGATCAGATGCATCTTGATTATGCGGAGTTTGTCAATAAACTGTTGATTTTACTTGGTTCTGGTATGTCATTAAAACAGTCGCTGAATCGAATTTCCGCGCGATACCTTGATAGGAGGAATAAAAAGCAGACGCCCAAAAGATATTTGTATGAAGAATTGCTGGTAACAAACTATGCGATTCAGGATGGGGAAAGTGAGCGCCGTGCATACCAGAATTTCGGGGAAAGAACCGGATTAAGCTGTTATCATCGGCTGGTTCGTATTCTGATTCAGAATTTGCAGACCGGAAATCGTGGATTGTGTGAGCTGCTGGGACAGGAAGCAGCAGTGGCTTTAGAGGAGCGCAAAGCGCTCGCAAAAAAACTTGGAGAAGAGGCAGGAACAAAGATGTTATTACCGCTCATCATGATGCTTGGAATTGTGATTGCAATTATTATGGTTCCTGCATTGCAGTCATTTGGCATATAAGGAGGAAAAATTATGTTAGGATTTAAGAATTTTTTAATGGATGAAGATGGCGTCGGAGTCGTAGAAATGGTTTTGATTGTTGTTGTTCTGATTGCGATCGTAATGATTTTCAAGAATCGATTGACGACAACTGTAAATGATATTTTCGACAAGATCAAAAGCGAGTCCGGAAAGGTTTGATCATAAAGTATCATGCAGAAGAAATACAGAGGAAGCATTACCGTATTTGCTGCGTTGGCTATCATGTTGGTTGCACAGCTTTTGTTTACACTGGTTGAAGGTGCAAGACATGTTGAGTTTAAAAAAATAATACAGATGAATACAGAGTCCGTGTTAGAATCGGCATTTGCGGATTATTGTGATCCGTTGTGGAAGAGTTATCATCTGCTTGGCATGACAGCAGCAAATACGGACGGCAAATTTTCCGTCAATAATCGATCTGCGCAGATGCGTAAGCTGACACAGGAAAATCTGGGAGACAGTCATAAGGATGAACTATTTGCCGGAATGAGTTTGTTTCATGCGGATCTTGTGGACATTGATGCAGACACCTATCTGCTTATGACAGATGGAGGAGGTACGGTGTTCGAACAGGCCGTGAGTGCATACATGAAGCAAAATTCTGCGTATGAGCTGGCAAAAGGAATCTACAACAATTATGAAAGTATCAAAGATTTTCAGGATCAGTTTGGGGATGGAAGCGATAAGATAGAGGGGGCTTTGGATGCGCTCGAGGAAGCCCAAAAGGAAAGTGAAGAGGTTGCCGGAAACACGATTTGTGTGCAGAGTGCGGGTAATGCCGGAAGAGGCAAAAAATCAGACACTGACAATCCTCTTACAACAGTAACGGAGGCGCAGAAAAATGGAATTCTCAGTCTGGTTTTACCATCGGAAGCACATTTGTCCGGGGCGGCGTTCACGTCGGAGAAACGTGTGTCAAAGCGTTCGCTTACGCAGGGTACGGCTGAGCTTTCTGTGGAGGAAGACTGGTATGACAGGACCTTGTTTACACAGTATGTATGCAATTATATGTCCTCGTATACCGTGCCGATCGCGGATCATGCCTTGCGATATGAGATGGAGTACCTGATCGGAGGGAAGGATAATGATGCAGACAATCTGCGTGCGACGGTTGACCGGTTATTACTGATTCGGGAAGGGCTTAATATGGCAAGTCTTATGGCAATGCCGGATAAGCAGTCGGAAGCAATGACGCTTGCGGTAACATTGGCGGGAGCGACAGTCAACCCGTTGATTATTGAGACGGTAAAATACGGAATTCTGGCATCATGGGCATATGTGGAAAGTATTCTGGATGTACGGGCATTATTGGATGGCGACAAGATCGCATTAATTAAGAGCGCAGCAACCTGGACTTCTACGATCGAGAATTTCCCGACGTTGTTGTCCGGATGGAGTAAGGCAAGATCGTGCGAGGCCGGGGGATTGAATTACATGCAATATGGTGCATCTCTGCTTCTTTTTGAGAACGGAAAAAAGCTTGCAATGCGGGCGATGGATGCACAGGAGGCAACGATTCGGGCTGTAGATGGATATGAGCTGTTTCGTATGGATCATGTTGTATGCGAGATGCAGATACAGGCAACGTATGAATATCGTCCTGTGTTTACGGTATTTGTTTCTATGTTGAGGAATGCATCGGGGAATCAACGTATTATGGACGATGCAACTTATAGTTATTTCAGAGGAAAGGAGGATGTGTAAAAATGTCTTTTTGCGTGCGGTTAAAAACACCCAACCACTATAAATCTCTCCCAGAGTATACAATAAATTCAAACTGTGGCAAAAAGGCATTTTTGCACATCCGGAATAAGGCTTCTTATACATTGGAGATGGCAGTTATACTGCCGTTGGTTACGGCATTTCTGGTTTTCATTTTATTTTTCTTTAGGGTTCTTCAGGTGCAGACCCAGGTGCAGGCAGCACTGGTTTATGCCAGTCGGAAGACGGCAATGCAGGCGGGGACCACAGATTCTGTACCGGTATTATTGGCTGCGGCAGAGGTGTACTTTCACAAAGAAGTTCAACAGTACAAAGAATTTCGGCAATATGTGGAAGACTCATCGGGCGGAGTCTCGCTCCTTCGTTCGGAGCTGGACGGTCCGGAAGTTGCGCTTCGTGCAGATTACTTTATAAGGCTGCCGATTCCGTTTTTTAAAATGAAAGGGATGTCGGTTACGCAGACCAGCACGAGCAGGAAGTGGACAGGCGACCGCGAGCTATGGATGAATGAAGATTATGTGTATGTCACAGAACATGGGATCGTTTATCACTATAGCCGAAATTGCAGATATCTTGATTTATCCATTCGAGCGGTTGAATATGCTCAAATTGGGGTCTTGCGAAACAAGAGTGAACATAAATACAGCGGGTGCAATCAATGCGTGGCAAAAAATAAAGACCTTCAGCAGGTTTATATTACAGACTATGGAGAGGTTTATCATGCGAGATTATCCTGTAGCGGGTTGAAGAGAACGATCTATATGATTCCACTATCGGAAGTAGGGAGCAAAGGTGCGTGTTCGAAGTGCGGAAATGTAGGGGACGGGTAAGCTGAGATTTTATGGAAGTGATGGAAAGCAGAATGAATACACAGACAGGAATGTTCATAAAAGAAATCACTTTGTTAAGTGGATTATGTGTCATGAGCGTGGAAGATATACGAAGAAAAGAAATAAGAAGAATCTGGCTGATCTTGCTGGGAGCAGCAGGGGTGTTATGGATGATTGTCGGAGGCGAGATACCGGAACTGGATGATCTGGCAAGATTTATTCCGGGGATATTGTGTCTGCTTGTGGCAGGGGTGACAAGAGAGCAATTGGGCAGGGGAGATGCGGTTCTGATCCTGATAATGGGGTGTTATCTTAGCGCGGGAGCATTAACGAGTGTATGTATGATCGCTTTTGCAATTGCCGGAACCACTGCGCTTGTACTGCTTGTTGCGGCAAAGAAATCGAAAAAATATACACTGCCGATGATTCCGTTTCTTCTGGCAGGTTATGTGATGCTGTGCTTTTTTTAAGAGAGAAGAAGGGGCGTGGGAAAAGTGTGTATAAGAGAAATATGGAAAAGAATGGGAAAACATATAGGACGGTGGCTATTGGAGCGGCAGCAGGCAAGTTATACGGTGGAGGCGTCTTTTATGGTTCCGATTCTGATCGGAGCTATGGTAATTGCGATGCAAATGGGCATCCGCTGTTATGAGGAGATAAAATCGCAGAACGAGCATGAATCGGTATGTGCGATGTGGGAAGTAAAAGAGTTTTATCATTATCAGATTTTAGAGGAGATCGTCGATGATTAATCGGGAAATTGTGTATGAGAGAAATGTCACGGGAAGCTTTATGAAGATTCCGGCAGGAGCAGAAGGCGGAATTGACGAGAGGCTGATGCTGCGAAGAAAGATATCGGGCGTTTTGCCGGTTGAGAAAGCATATGTAGATGGCAATGGGCAGTATTGGTATAACATATCTGGAAAACAGTCATTGGATACGTATTGTCGGGTGAAAGAAATACAGATGGATTTTGTGGAACAGCTGATCATCAGTATTTGCGGACTGATGGAGCGTTTGGAGTGGAATTTGATTGATACCAATTGCCTGATGCTGGATCCGGAGCTTGTATTTATCAGCAATGCGAGTCAGGGATTCCTGTTTACGCTGTATCCGGGGACAAAACAGACGGCTGAACAGGAATTTCAAATGTTAATGGAATATCTGATGAAAAAAGTAGACCATAAAGACACACAGGCGGTTCGTGCAGTGTATCGGATCTATGAACAGACTTTGGAAGAGGGCTATCTGATCACGGATATCCGGAGCATGCTTTTAAGAGAAAAAAGTACGGAAGAACAGGCTGAAATTTGGAATGAACCGATTCCGGAGCCGGCAGATAAGATGTGGAAGACCGATACGGGTGATTCTTCTCGGGAAAACAATGAGCGTCCGCTAAATGGTAGTGGAAAATATCAAAGGAGTGTAAACAAAGGGAGAGAAAAGAAAGAAGAAAGTATTGTAGAGATTATAAGAGAAAAGTTCATTGAATGGGGGATTCTGCAAGAGGTAGCGGATTCCAAAAGGACGGAGAGAATACCGCGTAAGAGGAAGCGTCCGGATGAAGCTGTTGGCTATGAGGGAAAAGGTCGCAGGCGGACAAGCAAATCGATAGATTCGAAGATGATTGTGTACCCGGATGAAATAGTGGAAGAGGAATCGGAACCGACGCCGGTCATTCACCCGACCGTGTGCCTGATGAATCAGGACGGACAACCGAAGGGGGAATTGCGCTATACAGGAAGCGAAGGTTTATGTGACATTCAACTTACGGATGCGCCGATGCGTATCGGGTATGGCGCGGATGCGGACATCCGTATTGATCGTGAGACGATCAGCCAGTTTCATGCGAGAATTCACAAGGAGGATGACGGCTTTTATATAGAAGATTTAAACTCAACAAATGGTACATTTATCAATGAGGAGCTTCTCGTGTATCGGGAACAGAGAAAGTTGATCTATAATGATATCGTGCAGTTTGCGGACATTCGTTATCGATTCTGCTAGTGAAATATGCTATAATATCGCCTGAGAAAGGCGGTAGCATTATGAGTGAAAAGTGGATAAAACAGGCATATGTCACGATTACGCTGGTTGTAATCAATTGTATCGCATTTTTTGTTCTCGAAAGCATGGGTGATACATTGGATTCTGATTTTATGGCGAAGATGGGAGCTGTGTGGCCGCCGTATATTCAGGAGCAGGGACAGTACTGGCGCCTTTTGACCGCGACATTTATGCATTTTGGATTTGATCATATACTGAACAACATGCTGATATTGATCTGTGCCGGCGTAATACTTGAGGAGGCGCTTGGGCATGTAAAGTATCTGATCCTATATTTGATCGCAGGTGTTGGTGGAAGTACACTTTCCTATCTGCAGATGCTTCATAGCGGAGATTATGCTGTGGCAGCCGGTGCATCCGGTGCGATCTTAGGAATTATCGGTGCGTTGCTTTGGATTGTAATCTGTCATAAGGGACGGTATGAGACGCTGACCGGCAAGGGATTGCTTTTTATGATTGTGATCAGTCTCTATTACGGAATCCATACCGGTGGCGTTGATAACTGGGGTCATATCGGAGGACTGCTCATGGGATTTCTGATGGGAATACTTCTCTATCGGAAAAAGCCTAAATATGTTGATTTTGGGGATGAAAATCCATATACTAATTAGTAGTTGATGGTAAGGAGAATGACGGATGAAGATCAATATATATTATGGTGGAAGAGGTTTGCTCGATGATCCGACATTGTACGTGTTAAGCAGAATGGAGGATGTGCTTCGGGAACTTCGGGTATCGATTGAACGCTACAATATCTACGAGCACAAGAACGAGATTGCAACGTTGCCGCAGACATTTCGTGATGCGGATGGAATTATTCTTGCAACGACGGTAGAGTGGCTTGGTATCGGTGGCTATATGCAGCAGTTTCTGGATGCATGCTGGCTGTACGGGGATAAGGAGAAGATCAGTACGACCTATATGCAGCCGATTGTGATGTCGACGACATACGGAGAGCGGGAGGGCGAATTGACGCTGTCGAATGCATGGGAAATCCTGGGTGGTCCGCCGTGTGCCGGATTATGCGGATATGTGGAGGATCTTGCAACGTTTCAGATGAGTCAGGAATATAATTTGATCATCGAAAAGAAGGCGGAGAATCTGTATCGTACCATTTCCCAGAAGATCAAGAGTCTTCCGACCAGTAATCAGGCAGTCAAACGCAGTGTGCTGCGCACGCAGCAGTTGAATCTGACCCCGCAGGAGAGCGAACAGCTCTCGAAATATGTTTCGGATGATACTTATGTGAAGCAGCAGAAGGAAGACATCGAGGAGCTGGCATCTATGTTTAAGGACATGCTTGGGCAGACGAAGGAACAGGATGACGCTCCGTTTAAGAAGGACCTGGAGAGTCACTTTATCGCAGTAGATGATTTTAAAGCGACCTATTCCTTTATTATAGAAGGTGCACGTAAGCCGCTATATATTTCAGTTGATCATAAGAATCTGGACATCCACTCCGGAAGTGAGGAGAATGCGGATGTGGTTGCAAAGATGAGTAATGAAGTGATGCAGTCGATTGTCGACGGACGGATGACATTCCAGCGTGCGTTCATGACCGGTGAGATGACGGCGAAGGGCAATTTCAAAACACTTCGTATGCTGGATCAGGTATTTGTATTTTAATTTTAGGAGGCAATAGAGATGAGAGACGATAATTGTATTTTTTGTAAACTGGCTAACGGTGATATCCCGACCAATACCATATTTGAGGATGAAGATTTCCGTGTAATCTTAGATGCTGCACCGGAGTCAAAGGGGCATGCACTGATCCTGCCGAAGCAGCACTATGCAAACATTTATGAGATTGATGAAGAAATTCTCGGTAAGGCTGCAAAACTTGCCAAGAAAGTGATCGTGCATGAGACGGAAGTGCTTAGCTGTGACGGTTACAATCTTGTACAGAACAATGGAGAAGTTGCCGGTCAGACGGTGTTCCATTTCCATATGCATCTGATTCCGAGATATGCATCAGATCCGGCAGTTCAGGAGCATCCGCACCTTACACTTTCCGATAATGAATTCAAAGAAATCTGTGACAAGATGAAGATGTAAAACGAAGAGGGCGTTGCGGATCTCGCATTGCCCTCTTAAAATAAAGTGTCATATCGTTTCGTATCGATTATCTGGTCTGGCTTTCAATCAGTTTCACGATTGTGCCGATCGAATCCATCTGGCCGCTGTCTGCCATTGCTTTCACATACTTATCACGCTGATTGAATACTTCGTCTACCGCAGCAAGAAGTGTCTGCTCGGTAAGCTGTTCCTCTTCCAAGACGTAGGAGAATCCCTGTTTTTCAAAGGATTTGGCATTCAGAATCTGATCGCCGCGGCTGGCTGCTGCGGAGAGCGGGATTAAAATATTTGGCTTGTGCAAGGCAAGTAATTCGCAGATTGCATTCGCTCCGGCGCGGGAAATTGCCATATCCGCTAAAGCAAACATGTCGGTGAGTTCTGCGCTTGCATATTCAAACTGCGCGTAACCGATAACTCCCTCTAATTGATCGTCAAGGTTTCCCTTGCCGCATAAATGAATGACATAAAATTTTTCTAACAGTTCCGGAAGAACTTTGCGCACGGCATCATTGATCACTTTTGATCCGGAGCTTCCACCGACAATGAGAAGAACCGGCTTACTGCGATCAGGGAAACCGCAGTAGCGGACTGCAGCATCGGCATCGCCGGAGAATAATTCGCGACGGATTGGAGAACCGGTCAGGATCGCTTTATCTGCCGGAAGATACTTCAGTGTTTCCGGGAAATTGCAACATACTTTCTTTGCTCCTTTGATGGCTATACGATTTGCGAGACCCGGTGTGATATCGGATTCGTGAATGATTGCCGGAATGTGGCAAAACTTTGCTGCGAGTACAACCGGAACCGATACAAAGCCGCCTTTGGAAAATACAACATCCGGCTTAATCTTTTTCAAAAGTGAGATCGCCTGACCATAGCCTTTTAGCACCTTAAACGGGTCCGAAAAATTCTTCCAGTCGAAGTAACGACGGAGTTTTCCGGAAGAAATTCCAATGTATGGAATGTTCTGGGCTTCGATCAGTTCCTTCTCCATTCCGTTGTAGGAGCCGATATAAGTGATTTCATAGCCGGCCTGCTGTAAAGCCGGCATTAATGCGATATTTGGGGTGACGTGACCGGCGGTACCGCCTCCGGTCATGACAATTTTCTTGCTTTTTTCCATGGGATATGTATCCTCCGTTTGATTCATATTTTAATATAGTAGTTTCTTTGCTATTCAATAACTCTTTACTCATATTATACTTTCATGATGAAATGTCAAGTCACAGGTGTTGGGGATGAGGACAAAGCCATGTATGTGCGCCCGGGACGTACAGTTCGAGGATTGTCGAAACTTGCGAACGATAGGATATTCCGAAGCCTGTCTTGTTTTACTATAATATAGAAGAAAGAGGTTGGAAACAACCACAATATTATATGAGAGGGAGAAGGAATTTATGACGGAAATCATGCTATGGATGGCGGCACATAAGGTGGCTCTTGTGATAGGAGGATTTGCTTTGGCAGAGGTGATTCTACTGTCGGTTTTGCTGGTGACGGCGCATCGGGTCCGAATGATGAAAAAAGAGATGGACAAGGTCGGAGAACAGGTAAAAAATTACTTAAATATTGTTCTGGAAAATGAAGTAGAAGATACTTTGGAAAACGATCGTGCAGAAATGAGAAATTCGAAACGGGATGAGGAGGAAAACCGCATAATATCAACGGTTTTACAGGAAATCTTTCCATAAAGCCTTCTGATCGGAGAAAAGAAAAAATTACAAAATAACACGGAAAATGTAACATATAAATTTATGATTCTTGTGGGCTGTGTAACACACTCCCAAAATCGGATAAAAAAACACACAAAAGTGGAGTGCATGACCCACTTTTTTTCAAAAATTTGACAAATGTGTATCCGTATGCTACAATACCCAGCGTAACAAACTTGTAACATTTGAAATAAAGTGTTTAAAAACGCAACATAAGTGTAATACTTACTGCATAAGCTAGTAACACAATGCGTTGCGCACAAAGATACGGAGGTTCATAATGCAAATAAGTAAGAGAGTGATCGAAAGTGCCACGGTCCTTGTATTGGCATTGGCAATGGTGATCACAGCAGTTACCAGTAACGGAGTATATGCTGCAGATACACAGACAGCAGAAAATACACAGTTAGAGGACAATGGAATTGCCGGCTTTGCCGTAGCAATGAATGAATATGAAGTAGAGTCAGCCGATTATCTTGACAGTCTGCTTTCCGTTGAGAAGGAAGAGACTTATATGGTTGCTGCTTCAGCAGAAGATGTCTCCATCGAGGGACAGGACGTGGAAGAGACAACAACTCAGGATTCCACACAGACGGTTGCAGACGAAAAAGAGTCTGATACCACAGATGACGCAGAAGAAACATTGACTGCGGAAGAGAAGGAGTGGCAGGATAAGCTGATGGCGGATGTAAAGGATTTTCTGTATGTTCGTGCAGAGGCAGATGCTGATTCCGAAATTGTCGGAAAGCTTTACAAGGGAGACCGTGCCTTAGTCAAGAAGCAGGGCAATGAGTGGACGAAGATTACATCCGGCAGTGTCAAAGGATATGTAAAAAATGAGTATTGCGTATTCGGGCAGGATGCATACACATACGCAAAGAAGAATTGCGATACTGTAGCGAAAGTTACGATTGACGGACTTCGTGTCCGCACATCACCGGCAGAAGATGCAAGCGTTGTAAAGACGGTTGTTGCCGGAGATAAGTTTGTTGTGAACAAGAAGGCAAATAAGAAGACCAAAGAATGGGTTGCAGTTAAAGTGGACGGAGATACCTGTTATGTCAGCGCCGATTATGTGACACTTTCCCTTGATACCGGTAAAGCGGTAACGCTTGAGGAGGAAGCGGCTGCGCAGAAGGCAGCAGAAGAGAAAAAAGCAGCGGCAGCACAGGCGGCAGCTTCAAGTGCTTCATCTTCTTCGTCAACCAGCGGACAGACTACAACAACATCGACCACACAGAATGCTTCACTTGCGGCATCCGCAGATGAAGAGACATTGCTTGCGGCTTTGGTTCAGTGCGAGGCCGGCGGTCAGGGCGTACAGTGTATGACAGCTGTAGGTGCGGTTGTGATCAATCGTGTTCGCAGCGGAAGTTATCCAAATTCGATCTATAATGTTATCTACCAGAGAGGACAGTTCGGACCGGCTTCATCCGGAAGACTTGAGCAGAGACTTGCAAGCGGTGTAAGCTCGAGCGCAAGACAGGCGGCACGCGCGGCGTTAAGCGGCAGCGATCCGACCGGCGGAGCGAAGAGCTTTAAGCTGGCATCCAGCGGTCATGCGGGTGTTGTGATCGGACCGATCGTATTCTACTAAAAAGAAAATCATTGTGAAGGCTTGCCGTAAGGCAGGCCTTTATTTATTTTAGTTGTAATCGCTGGACAAATGGAGTAAAATATCTTCATTGTAACGAGAAGAGGAGGAAGCGCAATGACATTAAAGGGACGAAATTTTTTGAAGTTAATGGATTACACACCGGAGGAAATCAACTATCTCATCGATTTATCGGCTGAGCTTAAGGAAAAGAAGCATCAGGGAATTATGCACGATAGTCTGGTCGGCAAGAACATCGCATTGATCTTTGAGAAAACGAGTACCAGAACGCGTTGTTCCTTCGAGGTAGCGGCACATGATCTTGGAATGCATGTGACTTACCTTGATCCAAGCGGATCACAGATCGGTAAGAAGGAGAGCATCGCAGATACCGCGCGTGTGCTTGGAAGAATGTTCGACGGAATCGAGTACCGTGGATACGGACAGGAGATCGTCGAGGAACTGGCAAAATATGCGGGCGTTCCGGTATGGAATGGTCTGACCAATGAGTTCCACCCTACACAGATGATCGCAGATATGCTGACGATTCGTGAGAACCTTGGACATCTCAAGGGTGTGAAGTTTGTATACATGGGCGATGCCCGTTATAACATGGGAAATTCATTGATGGTAACCTGCGCAAAGCTCGGCATGAACTTTGTTGCATGCACCAATCAGAAATACTTCCCGGATAAGAAGCTGGTTGATTACTGTGTGGATGTTGCATCCGGCACAGGCGCAAGTATTACATTGACCGAAGATGTGGCAGAGGCAACCAAGGATGCAGACGTGATCTACACCGATGTATGGGTATCCATGGGTGAGCCTGACGAGGTCTGGGCAGAACGTATCAACGATCTCAAGCCTTATCAGGTAAATGCAGCTGCATTTGAAAATGCAAAAGATACCGCAATCTTTATGCATTGTTTACCTGCATTCCATGATCTTAAGACAACGATCGGCAAGCAGGTATACGAGAAATTCGGTCTGTCCGAGCTCGAAGTAACGGATGAAGTCTTTGAGGGACCGCGTTCTGTTGTCTTTGACGAGGCAGAGAACCGTATGCATTCGATCAAGGCAATCATGAAGGCAACACTTTCGGATTAAGCAGGGAAAGTCGATGAAAGCAGAAATACTTAAGATGCTCCGTGAGACGGAAGGCTATGTGTCCGGTCAGGAGCTTTGCAATAAATTTGGCGTATCCAGAACGGCTGTGTGGAAAGCAATCAACCAGCTGAAGGAGAATGGATACGAGATCGAGGCGGTACAGAACAAAGGATACCATCTGCTGTCCGCGCCGGATGTCATGGACAAGACGGAGCTTGAGAGTATCCATGCGACCGAGTGGGCGGGATGTGAGATTTATTACTTTGATAACATTGATTCCACCAACACGAAGGCGAAGGAACTCGCCGAGGAAGGACATCCGAACGGCACGCTTGTTGTCGCAGACCGGCAGACCGCAGGCAAGGGACGCAGAGGCCGTTCGTGGGAGTCTCCGTCGGGCATCGGTATCTTTATGACGTTGATGTTAAAGCCGGAGATCAACCCGAACAACGCATCGATGCTCACGCTCGTGACGGCGATGGCAACCACACGCGCAATCCGCAGAGTGACCGGTGTTCCGGCTATGATCAAGTGGCCGAACGACATCGTGATGAACGGCAAGAAAGTGTGCGGTATTCTGACCGAGATGAGTGCACAGTTTGATTATATCAATCACATTGTGATCGGAATCGGCATCAATGTGCACAATGAAGAATTTCCGGAAGAGATCGCGCAGACAGCCAGTTCGCTTTTTCTTGAGTGCGGACAGCACATTCACCGCGCATCGCTGATCGAGGCATTTCTCGAGGAATTCGAGGATGTGTACGCCGAATACTTAAAGACCGAGGACATGGAAGGGCTGCAGAAAGAGTATGACACCATGCTCGTCAACCGTGGTCGTCAGGTGCATGTGCTCGATCCGAAGGAGCCTTTTGAGGGCAAGGCGATGGGAATTACGAAAAAGGGAGAACTGATCGTCGACACATGGGAGTCGCGCAAGCTCGTGTCGTCCGGAGAAGTCTCCGTGAGAGGAATATACGGCTATGTCTAATGAAGCGAAGAACCCGGGCGAGGTAACGCTTTGCGTGTCCAACGCATACCAGAAGAAATTTTATTTAAACGAGAATTTTAACCAGCTTCCACAGTCGATCCGCGAGGAACTCAAGATCATGTGTGTGCTCTACACGGAGGATGTCGGCGGAATCCTTGAGCTTGTGTTCGATGAGGACGGATCACTTCAGTTTAAGACAAGCTGCGAGGAGAACGATTTCCTGTACGATGAGATTGGCAGCGTGCTCAAGATCAAACAGTACCAGAACGAGAAGAGAGACTTACTCGAAGCACTCGAGATGTTTTATAGGGTTATCTATTTAGGCGAGGGCTTCGACGAGGAGGATTAACATATGATACTTACGATTGATGTAGGAAACACAAATATAACCTGCGGCGTTTTTAAAGGCGACGATATTGCGGCAACGTTTCGCATTACGACGAAGATGCCGCGTACTTCCGACGAGTACGGCATGATCCTCTACAATCTTCTGGAACAGAATGAGATCAAAGTGACCGATATTAAAGATGCTATTATCTGTTCTGTTGTGCCGAATGTGATGCATTCGCTGCATGGAGCGCTTGTGAAGTATTTTCATATCAATCCGATCGTTGTCGAGGCGGGTATCAAGACGGGAATCCGTATTGTGACGCCGAATCCGCAGCAGATCGGTGCGGACCGAATCGTCGATGCGGTCGGTGCTTATGAGATTTACGGCGGACCGGTGCTTGTCATTGATTTCGGTACTGCCACAACCTATGATTTTGTTGATGCGACAGGCGCTTTTTTGGGCGGGATTACTGCTCCGGGAATCCGCATCTCGGCAAAGGCTTTGTGGGAGGACGCAGCAAAACTTCCGGAAATTGAAATCAAAAAGCCGGATTGCATTCTCGGCAAAGATACGATCTCCAGTATGCAGGCGGGACTTGTGTACGGACAGATCGGACAGACAGAATATATTATCAAGCGTGTGAAAGAAGAAGTCGGACTTGACAATATCAAGACCGTTGTCACAGGCGGACTCGGCAGAATTATTGCAAACGAGACGGATGCCATCGATATCTACGATTCCAACCTCACGTTAAAAGGCATTCATCTTGTGTATAAAAAACAGAATCGGAAAATAAAATAACAATGATCAAACCACTTAAGATAGGCAGTGTGACGTTGCCGAATAACTTAATACTGGCTCCTATGGCAGGTGTAACAGACCTGCCATTTCGCTTGTTATGTAAAGAGCAGGGCGCGGGACTTCTCTGCATGGAGATGGTGAGCGCCAAGGCGATCATGTACAAGAATCGCAATACGGAAAGCCTGTTGGAGATTGATCCGCGGGAGAATCCGGTGTCGCTGCAGCTTTTTGGCTCCGATCCGGAGATCATCGCAAAGATCGCGCATCAGATCGAGGAGCGGCCGTTCGACATCCTGGATCTGAATATGGGCTGTCCGGTTCCGAAGATTGTGAACAACGGCGAGGGTTCGGCACTTATGAAGAATCCGAAACTGGCAGGCGAGATCATCCGTGAAACGGTAAAGGCGATCGACAAACCGGTCACGGTCAAGATCCGCAAAGGCTTTGATGACGAGCATATCAACGCAGTGGAGATGGCGAAGATTGCGGAGGATGCAGGAGCGGCAGCAGTTGCGGTGCACGGACGGACGCGCGAGCAGTTCTACTCCGGCAAGGCGGACTGGGATATCATAAGACAGGTGAAAGAAGCTGTATCGATTCCGGTCATCGGTAACGGAGATCTGCTGACGGCGGAGGATGTGATCGCGATGGAGGAGCAGACCGGATGTGATGGATTCATGATCGCGCGTGGCGCGCAGGGCAATCCGTGGATTTTCCGGCAGATCCTGCATTATTTTGAGACCGGCGAGCATTTGGCGAAACCGTCGCTCGAAGAAGTCACGCAGATGATCCTGCGGCACGCACGCATGATGCTTGAGTTCAAAGGCGAATACATCGGTATCCGTGAGATCCGCAAACACGCGGCATGGTATACCGCAGGGTATCCGAATTCGGCACGCCTTCGTGTGGCAATCAACAATGTGGAATCGTTTGATGCCCTCGAGGAACTGCTTATGAACAATCTTGATGGTACGGTTACGGAATAAGGTATGTGGATAAAAATGCAGAAATGACCGGAAACGTTGATAAATCTTGACATTATACGGCTCATTGGGTATAATACCTTAGTTAATTTATAGCAATAAATAGGTTTTTCAAAATATATTAAAGCGGGGTAAAGGAAATGGATAAGAAAAATATCTTAACTTACGAAGGACTTAAGAAGCTTGAGGACGAGTTACAGGATCTGAAGGTTGTAAAGCGTAGAGAGATCGCGCAGAAGATCAAGGAAGCCCGCGAGCAGGGTGACTTATCAGAGAACGCTGAGTACGATGCAGCCAAGGACGAGCAGAGAGACATCGAGGCTCGTATCGAGGAGATCGAGAAGATCCTTAAGAATGCAGAAGTCGTTGTTGAGGAAGAAGTTGATTTAGAGAAGATCAGCATCGGATGTAAAGTCAAGATCCTTGATTGCGAATTCGATGAGGAGTTAGAGTACAAGATCGTTGGTTCCACAGAGGCCAACAGCTTAAAAGGCAAGATCAGTAACGAGTCGCCGGTAGGTCGTGCTTTGCTCGGCAAGAAGGTTGGCGAGACAATTACCGTAGAGACAGAAGCTGGAGAGTTATCTTACAAGGTGCTCGAGATCCAGAGATCAACAGTAGAAGATTAAGAGAGGAATAGAAGATGGCGGGAAATAATAACGCAAATCAGGGACAGCAGGATGTCAATCAGCTGCTTCAGGTTCGCCGTGAGAAGTTAGCGAATCTGCAGGCCGCAGGACAGGATCCATTTCAGATTACAAAGTATGACGTAACACACCACACCTCCGATGTGAAGGAAGTTTATACCGCACACGAGGAGAAGCTTCTTGCAGGAAGAGTAGCACCAAGCACAGAGGGCCTGGAAGAGGCTGACGCAAGAGAAGTTGTAAAGCAGGAGTATGAAGCAAGACGTGCGATCATGGACGCATCTCCGATCGAGGTATCGATTGCAGGACGTATGATGTTCAAGCGTGTTATGGGTAAAGCTTCATTCGCCAACATTCAGGATCTCAAGGGAAGCATTCAGATCTATGTTGCCCGCGACTCCATCGGCGAAGACTTATATGCAACTTTCAAGAAATCCGATATCGGTGATATCTGGGGTGTAAAAGGCTACGCATTCCGTACAAAGACCGGAGAGATCTCCATTCATGCAGAGGAGATGACTCTTCTTTCCAAGTCTTTACAGATCCTTCCGGAGAAGTTCCACGGACTGACCGACACCGATATGCGTTACCGTCAGAGATATATTGACCTGATCATGAATCAGGAGAGCAAGGAAGTATTCATTAAGAGATCCAAGATTATCAAGGAGATCCGTAACTTCCTGGCAGACCGTGACTTTATGGAAGTTGAGACACCGATGCTCGTTGCAAACGCAGGCGGTGCCGCGGCAAGACCGTTCGAGACACATTACAATGCATTGAACGAGGACGTTAAGCTTCGTATTTCTCTTGAGCTTTACTTAAAGAGACTGATCGTCGGCGGACTTGAGCGTGTATACGAGATCGGACGCGTTTTCCGTAATGAGGGTGTTGATACCCGTCACAACCCTGAGTTTACACTCATGGAGTTATATCAGGCATACACAGACTACGAAGGAATGATGGAGCTGACAGAGTCCATGTTCCGTTACCTCGCAGAGAAGGTTTGCGGAAGCACCAAGATCAGCTACAACGGCGTTGAGATCGACCTCGGAAAGCCATTCGAGCGTCTGACCATGAACGATGCGATCAAGAAATATACAGGAATCGATTTCGATCAGGTTCCGGATGATGCAGCAGCCAAGAAGCTTGCGGACGAGCATCATATTGCTTACGAGGAGCGCCACAAGAAGGGCGATATCATCAACCTCTTCTTCGAAGAATACTGTGAGAAAGAGCTGATCCAGCCGA
>CAVHWG010000184.1:0-3674 GCA_963639645.1 Firmicutes bacterium TM09-10
GCAAAACCAACGTGTCCGGCAAGGCATATTTCTGTACCAGATCTCTTGTTACAATTGTTTCATAGACTTCTTTGATATAATTTGTCCGGTCTTCCTCTACTCGGTAATTATAGGATCCAGCTAAACCACCTTTTATGACATAATTATCAAACAGTTTATCCTTATCCTGAATATCGTCGTTATACTTGCAATATTCCTGAAAACTAAAAGGAAATACATGAATTTCAATGTAACGTCCGGTGAAAAGAGTTGCTAGGTCCGCACTTAATAGAAAGGCATTGGAGCCTGTCACATAGATATCGTATTTGCCTTTCGAGTATAGACTGTTAATTGTCAGCTCAAATTTCGGGCACATCTGGACTTCGTCCACAAAAAGATAATTCGTTTTCCCTTCCTGATAACGCGCCTCAACATAAGTGTGCAGCGCATGATACTCTTTAATATCTTCATAAGTCAGATCCATAAAATCAATAAAGATGATATTGATATTTTCAAAATGACTTTTCAGATACTCAATATATGCCTGCATCAATTTTGACTTACCGGAACGACGGATTCCTGTAATTATCTTGATATCAGGTGTTCCATTCAATTCAATAACTCTATCCAGATACTTTTGTCTCGTAATAAGTTTCATAAAACCGCCCGCTTTCAAAAGTTAATTTTTTTTCATTTCTTGAAACCATTTATAATGCTTATTATACTGTCCACAAACAGTATATGCAAGCTGTTAGTTTCAAAATCGAAATTTTTTTCATTTCTTGAAAGTGAATCAAAAAAAATGCGACCTTTTATTCTTCTCCCTTAATTTTTGAGCATAATCAATTTGAAAGAAGCTCTTAAAAAACAGAAAAATAAATTTTCTTAACCAAATAGTGGTTAATTTACCGGAACGAAATGAAGACGCTCGAACTTCGAGCCCCGGATGGGGTAAAGCGATAGACGGGCGCAAGACATCCGGTGGATGTCTGCCCTGTGCCGACCGGAGCGAAGCGGAGACAAGAAGCCGCAACGCGGGTGAGTGGCTCCTCTTCGCTCCTACAACGAAAAAAGATATCCTCTCGGATATCCTTTTCGTTGTAAGAGCGATAGACGGGGCTCGAACCCGCGGTCTCGACCTTGGCAAGGTCGCGCGTTACCAACTACGCCACTATCGCATATGTACTTGTTCGTCGGCTCATCGACTACTCCATGTATATTATCAGAGTTTGTTCCCTCTGTCAATATTTATTTCAAATTTTTGTCGTGTATCAGATATGTTATTCCCAATACACAAATACCGGATTTCAATATTGTTAAAAAGAAAATTAGTAGTAGTCCTCTAAGCGATCAGGACTTGAAATCATTCAAGTCCGTCACGCCATCCCCTTAAAAGGAATCATAAAACAGATTTCCACTGTTATAATTATATGAATACTTTCCGTTCTTGCCATACGTATTCGCTCTGGTCGCTTCCGTCTGCGCATACGAATCAATCAACGAAGTTCTGGTCGCAACGCTGTATGCGTACGAACCTGTTCCGTTAAAGAGTTTCATCACTTTGTCCATATCCGCATTGCTGAACTTGTTCGCATCGAAAGAAAGAATTCCGGTCTTGGAATCCACACTGATACCGATCTCCTCCAGATCCTTACTTTTGCCCGCAGTCACTGTTTTTAAAGACTCAATAGAGCTTTCGATACGACTGGCCGTCGACTTAGCGCTGGAAGTCAGAAGATCATTGTAATCTTCAACAAATGAACTGACTTTGTCGGAAATTTTCTTGGTATCATAACTTCCGTTCTTCTTGCTGAAAACAGAATCCGTCTTGGTGGAATACAGATCCTTAGCGGTCGAGGTCAGTTCCTCTGCCGCACTCTCAATGTTGGCAAGTGTCTTGGAAGAATCGTTTGATGTAGAAGTCGATGAATTTGTCTTATCCTTCGAAGAAGTCTTCGTGTCACTATTCAGCTTGCTGTAATAAGACTTCATGAGCTTTCCGTAGGTTCCACTCTTAATGCTTGCATAATCCTGCAGATTGATTCCGAGGAAATTCGAGCTTGACGAAGACGAACCTATACTGGAAAACAATGTACTGATCGATGATGAATCGTAGGAAGAAATTCCTCTCATAGTATCACTCCTTTGATAAAAAGCGGTCAATCCGTGACCATGTTCTACCGTATATATCGAAACTTATTGCGAAAAAATAAACCTTCTATACCTATTTTTGATTATAACACATTTTTACAGCACTGCAAGTCGCCTTACACATCCTCGATCTGCCAGTCGATCGGCGCGATTCCGTTCTTCTCAAGAAACGCATTCGCCTGACTGAAATGCTTACATCCGAAAAAGCCTCTGTATGCAGAAAGCGGGCTCGGATGCGGCGCCTTAAGGATCAGATGCTTCGGATTGGTCAACATCGGAATCTTACTCTGTGCCGGACGTCCCCACAACAGGTAGACGATTGGCCGATCCTGTGCATTGACCGCCTGGATGATCGCATCCGTAAACTGCTCCCAGCCTCTTCCCTGATGCGAATTGGCCTGATGCGCACGAACCGTAAGTACCGTGTTCAAAAGCAGCACGCCCTGATCCGCCCATTTTTTCAGATATCCGTTGTTCGGAATGGAACATCCCAGATCATCATGAAGTTCCTTATAGATATTCTGCAGCGATGGCGGAATATCCTTTTGGTCCGGCAACACCGAAAAGGAAAGTCCATGCGCCTGATGTTCATTGTGATACGGATCCTGTCCGAGTATCAACACTTTTACATCCTCAAGCGGTGTAAAATGAAGCGCATTAAAGATATCATCCGCAGGCGGATAGATTACATGCGTACTGTATTCCTGCTTCACAAAGGTAAACAGATCTCTGTAATATGCTTTATGAAATTCTTTGTCCAAAGCCGGCAGCCAGCCATTGGATATCATTGCCATATCTTATCACACTCCTTCATTTCCATCGATACGCAACACTCACGCGTCGCATTATCTGCGCACCGAAACACCCCTGTCCGCCAGATAATTCTTCAAGTCCATAATCTCTAATTCTTTATAATGGAACAACGATGCCGCAAGCGCCGCATCCGCATGTCCATCCGTCAAAGCATCATAAAAATGTTCCTTTGTTCCCGCACCGCCGGAAGCGATCACCGGAACCGAAACATTGTCTGCGATCATGCGGGTCAGTTCGATATCATAGCCCGCCTTGGTTCCGTCACAGTCCATACTTGTCAGAAGAATTTCTCCTGCACCAAGCTGATTGGCCTTCATTGCCCATTCTACCGCATCAAGTCCTGTATCGATGCGACCACCGTTCTTATACACATTCCAGCCGCTTCCGTCCTCTCTGCGTCTTGCATCGATTGCGACAACGACACACTGGCTTCCAAACTTGTCTGCAGCATCACTGATCAGACGCGGCGTATTGATTGCGGATGAATTGATTGAAATCTTATCCGCCCCCTCGCGCAAAAGCGCCTTAAAATCATCCACAGTACG
This sequence comes from Firmicutes bacterium TM09-10, assembly GCA_963639645.1. GTDB lineage: Bacteria > Bacillota > Clostridia > Lachnospirales > Lachnospiraceae > Roseburia. The sequence continues at coordinate 3,489 of CAVHWG010000184.1, forward strand.
GATTCCTCCTCCAACCGTAAACGGAATAAACACGTTCTCGGCAACCTTTCGAACCATATCCACAACGGTTGCACGATGATCACTGGAAGCTGTAATATCAAGGAAAACAACCTCATCCGCGCCGGCTTTATCATAAGCCGCAGCAACCTCAACCGGGTCGCCCGCATCGCGCAGATTGATAAAATT
>CAVHWG010000185.1:0-23147 GCA_963639645.1 Firmicutes bacterium TM09-10
ATATGGTAACAACTATTTTGTTGTGTGACCGGCAGTCTCCATGTTTTTCGGGAGAACAAGGTTCAAAATGATAGAAACAAGGAACACGACAGCAACACAGTTCTCTGCGAATACGTTCTCCACGATCTGCGGGAAGATGGAGAAAATTTCAGGAACCTGTGTAAAACCGATTCCGATACTGAGTGATAATGCTGCAATCGTGATGTTTCTCTGTGTATATCCGCATTTTCCGATCATCTGCAATCCGCTGACAACGATGTTACCGAACATCATCAGTGTGCAGCCGCCGAGTACGGCATCCGGCAGAGTTGCAAGAAGTGCACCGAAGAACGGGAAGATTCCCGCAAGGATCATAATGATCGCTCCGGATGCGATCGCAAAGCGATTGACAACCTTGGTCATGGCCACAAGTCCGACATTCTGACTGAAGGAAGTGATCGGAAGGCAGCCGAACACAGAAGAAAGTGCGCTGATGAATCCGTCACAGGCGATCGAGCCGGAGGTCTCCTTTAATGTCGCGTCACGTCCTAATCCGGATGCGGCAAGTGCGGAGGTATCACCAATCGTCTCAGTAGCGGATACAAGGAAGATCAGTGTGACCGAAATAATCGCATTCAGGTTGAATTCCGGTTTAAAAGGCATCAGTTTCGGCAATGCAATAATGGATGTTCCCTGTAGCGCGGAGAAATCCACGACTCCAAGGATGATCGCCAGAATGTAGCCGACAACGAGACCGAACAATACGGAAAGCTGCTTCCAGTAAGATTTTGCAAAGATGTTAAACAGGATACAGCTGAGCAGTGTCACGGTTCCGAGGATCCAGTTGGTGGCGGAACCGAAGTTGGCGCTGCCGCTTCCGCCACCGAAGGAAGAAGCTCCGACGGAGAGCAGTGAGAATCCGATCGCGGTAACAACGGTAGCTGCGACGATCGGCTGGATCAGCTTGATCCAGTATCTGGCAAGAAGTCCAAGCACGCCTTCGATGATACCGCCGACGAGCACGGCGCCCATGATCGTGTTATAGCCGTATGTCGGTCCGATGTAGCAGAAGACCGATACGAAGGTAAAACTGATACCCATAACGATTGGAAGTCCCGAGCCGACTTTCCACAGTGGAAAAAGCTGGATCAATGTTCCGATTCCGGCGATGATCATCGCACTCTGGATGAGCATCGCGCTCTGCGAAGCGGAGAGTCCGCTTGCTCCGGCTACGATCAGGATCGGTGAGATGTTGGCAACGAACATTGCAAGAATGTGCTGCAGTCCGAATGGTACGGCAGTCTTGACCGGCACTCTGCCGTCAAGCTGGTAGACATTCGCGTTTGAAATGGTTGTGTCTTTTGTTTTCATAATACATTCCTCTTATATTGTTTTTTTGGCATAATACCGATAATAGATTAGCAAAATTTCTCCTGATGTGCAATATGTAACAATTTCAAACAAATATTGCCATGCTCTGCAATACAAATTTTTTTCGCTTCTTACTATAATGGATTTAGACTAAATTTAGTAAAGGACAAGGGGTATTTTTTATGCAATACGGACATTTTGATAATGAAAAAAGAGAATACGTCATTGACCGTGTAGATATACCGGTCTCATGGACGAACTACCTCGGTGTGAAGGACATGTGTGTGGTTGTTAACCATACAGCCGGCGGTTACATGTTTTACCAGACACCGGAGTATCACAGAATTACACGCTTCCGCGGTAACTCTGTTCCAATGGATCGCCCTGGACACTATGTTTACATCAGAGACAATGAGGATGGCGATTACTGGAGTATTTCCTGGCAGCCGGTAGGAAAGCCTCTTGATCAGGCAAAATACATATGCCGTCACGGAATGAGCTACTCAGTGTACGAGTGTGATTACAAGGGAATTCAGGCGAGCCAGACACTGGTTGTTCCGATGGACGATCCGGTTGAACTGTGGGATGTACGCCTGAAGAACACAACTGACAAGGAACGCAGTTTATCACTGTTTTCTTACTGTGAATTCTCATTCCACCACATTATGATCGATAACCAGAACTTCCAGATGAGTTTATATTGTGCAGGTTCTTCTTACGAGGACGGCATTATCGAACACGACTTATTCTACGAAGAATTCGGTTTCCAGTACTTTACTTCGAACTTTACTCCGGACGGATATGACTGCCTGCGTGATAAGTTCCTTGGATCATATCGTACAGAGGACAACCCGATCGCGGTTGAGACCGGCAAATGCAGCGGTTCTCATGAGCTTGGCAATAACCACTGCGGAAGCTTGCAGAAGGACATTGTTCTTGCTCCTGGTGAAGAGATTCGTGTCGTATTTATGCTTGGAGAAGGCAATCGTGAAGAGGGAGGAAAGATTCGCGAGAAATACTCCGATATGAAGAAGGTTGATGCTGCTTACGACGAGCTTGCAGCATACTGGAACGAGAAATTCTCAAGATTACAGATCAAGACTCCAAACGAAGGAATGAACACATTGATCAATACATGGAACCTGTATCAGTCGGAAGTGAACGTAATGTTCTCGAGATTCGCATCCTTCATCGAGGTTGGCGGACGTGTAGGTCTCGGATATCGTGATACTGCACAGGATTCCATGACGATCCCGCATTCCAACCCGGAGAAGTGTAAGCAGAGAATCGTAGAGCTGCTCCGCGGACTTACCACAATGGGATACGGCTTGCATCTGTTCCAGCCGGAATGGTTCGAGCCGGATGACGGCAAGCCGAAGAAGAAACCGTTTAAGTCTCCTACGGTTATCCCGTCAACAAACAAGGCGGATATCGTACATAGTATTGAGGATGCATGTTCCGACGATGCACTGTGGCTGGTTCCATCGATTGTTGAATACATCAAAGAGACCGGTGAATATGATTTCACGGATCAGATTGTTACATATGCAGACGGCGGGGAAGGCTCCGTATATGAGCACATGATGCACATCCTTGATTTTTCCGCAGAACAGGTTGGTGCAACCGGTATCTGTAAGGGACTCCGTGCCGACTGGAATGACTGCCTGAACCTCGGCGGAGGAGAGAGTGCACTGGTATCCTTCCTTCATTACTGGGCAATCAACAATTTTCTTGAACTGGCTGAGTACCTTGGACGTGATGAGGATGTGAAGAAATACTCCGCAATGCGCGATAAAGTATACAAAGTATGTAACGAAGAGTTATGGGATAAGGAATGGTTCATCCGTGGCGTAACCAAGAACGGAAAGAAGATTGGTACATCTGAGGACAAAGAGGGTAAGGTACATCTCGAATCCAACGCATGGGCAGTTCTTTCCGGCGCAGCTGATCCTGAGAAGGGCAAGAAAGCGATGGATTCCGTTGACAAATATCTGTTTACCGAGTACGGAATCATGCTGAATGCTCCGTCTTACACGGTTCCGGATGATGACATCGGATTTGTAACCCGTGTATATCCGGGGGTAAAAGAGAACGGATCAATCTTCTCTCATCCAAACCCATGGGCATGGGCTGCCGAGTGTGTACTGGGCAGAGGTGATCGTGCGATGAAGTTCTATAACGCACTGTGCCCTTATTATCAGAATGATAAGATTGAGATTCGTGAGTCTGAGCCGTATTCATACTGTCAGTTTATTATGGGTAAGGATCACACCGCATTCGGGCGTGCACGTCACCCGTTCATGACAGGAAGTGGCGGATGGGCTTACTTCTCAGCAACAAGATATATGCTCGGAATTCGTCCTGATTTCAACGAGCTTCACATTGATCCGTGTATTCCGGCTGACTGGAAAGAGTTCTCCGCAGTTCGTAAATGGAGAGGTGCCGAGTTCGATATCGAGGTTGTTAATCCGGACGGCGTTATGAAGGGCGTTAAGGAAGTATATCTGGATGATGCCAAGGTTGACAGTATCCCGGTACAGGCAGAAGGTACACAGCATAAAGTTAAGGTTGTAATGGGTTAGTACTTCGGTCTACCCTATACGAATGAAAGGAGATAATCAGTTATGATTAAATTCGGAACCGGTGGCTGGAGAGCGGTCATAGGAGATGATTTTACAAAAGCCAATATTCAGCTTTTGGCACAGGGACTTGTTAATAAGATGAAGAGCGAAGGTGTTGCCGAGCAGGGAATCGTTATGGGATATGACCGCAGATTCCTTTCCAAGGAAGCAATGCAGTGGTCTGCACAGGTATTTGCAGCAAACCATATAAAGGCTTCTTTGATCAACAAGTCATCACCGACACCGCTTGTTATGTTCTATGTTATGAAACATGAGCTTCCATACGGAATGATGATCACTGCAAGTCACAATCCGGCCATCTACAACGGTATTAAAGTGTTTACCGCAGGCGGACGCGATGCAGATGAGATTCAGACCAAGGATATCGAGGATTATATCTCTGATATCAAGACTGAGGATGTAAAGGAGGTTTCTTATGAAGATGGTAAGGCTTCCGGATATATCGAGGAGATCTACCCGCTCAATGAGTACCTTGATAACATCATTGATTCCGTTAACATGAAGGCAATCCGTGACGCGGGTCTTAAGGTTGCACTTGATCCGATGTATGGTGTAAGTGAGACATCCATTAAGACGATTCTTCTTACCGCACGCTGTGAGGTTTCCACCATTCATGAGCGCCATGACACATTGTTCGGAGGAAAACTTCCGGCACCTTCCGCAGCTACATTGCATGCATTACAGAACTTCGTAGTTGAGAAAGGTTATGATATCGGTATTGCAACCGATGGTGATGCGGACCGTATCGGTGTTATCGATGATCAGGGTAATTTCCTTCATCCGAATGATATTCTGGTTCTGTTATATTACTATCTGGTTAAGTTTAAAGGATGGCATGGACCGGTTGTTCGTAACATTGCAACCACACATATGCTTAATAAAGTAGCTGCCAAGTTCGGCGAGACCTGCTATGAGGTACCGGTAGGATTCAAGTACATTTCAGCAAAGATGACAGAGACCGGTGCGATCATCGGAGGAGAGTCTTCCGGAGGACTTACCGTACACGGACATATCAATGGTAAGGACGGTGTTTACGCTGCAGCACTTCTCGTTGAGATGATCGCTGTAACAGGCAAGAAACTTTCCGAGATTATGAAAGATATCCACGAAGAGTGTGGAGAGATCCACATGGAAGAGCGTGATTACAAGTTCACAATGGAGAAGAAGATGGCTATGCAGAAGACTCTTATGGAGGATAAGCTGCTTCCTGAACTTCCATTTGAAATTGATCGTATTTCTTATCTGGATGGAAGTAAGGTATACTTCAAGAACGGCGGTTGGGTCATCGCTCGTTTCTCAGGTACTGAGCCGTTACTTCGTATTTTCTGTGAGATGCCGGATGCAAAAGACGCAGCCGATATCTGCGAGATCTACGAGAAATTCCTGGATCTGAAATAGTTAAATGAAATAAAGAAGCTATCTGACATTTCTGCCTCCTCCCTTTAGAATGCCGGGTAGTTTTTTTATGTAAATTCGATATAATAGAAACAGTATCAGAAAAACGGAAAGACGGTAGGGAGTATGGACGAAAAAGAGAAAAAAAGGGAAAATCAAAAGGGAAAATTAAAGCTTTTTAAGAGAACCAATTCATTAAAACGCAAACTGCTTGTATTTATGATCCTGTGCTGGGGAGCGCCGATCGCTGTGTTCTTTACGTTTACGACGGTTTCTTATCGAGACGGAATTGTAGAGAAGGTGGAAGGAATCATGGAGGATGAGCTTGAGAGTGCGGCTTCGTTTGCATCGATCCATATCGATGATGCAATCTCATTCTGCCAGCGCCCGTCTTATGAACAGACATGGGAAGAAGCATGGCGCAAATTTAAATCCGGCGAGTATTCCAAGACGGATTATCTTGTGAAGATTAACCGAAGCCTGAAGGGAAAGTTTAATCTGAGTGATCGGTTTAACCTTTATGCCTATTACCGTGAAGGATCAAACAATCCGGCATGCTATTCTTCGAGAGTGGGTACTTCGTATGCGCATTATGTTTCGGATATTCAGCCGGAACTGCAGGATATTATCTTGTCGAATTCTTCCTATACATATATACGTGTGGTGGATGGCAGGATCTTTCTCGTGCGAAGTCTCTACACAACGGCGGATTACCAGTGCTATGGTACGCTGGTCGTTGAATTGAACAAAAATAAGATATTCCGCGATGTATCGCCAAGCATTCGCAGTAACATGGTGGTATGCTTTAATGATAATGAATCCATCATTGATTTTACGAATCCGGACGATACAAAGCAGAACATTTTGCTCGAGAGACTCTTGAAAGAATACGATGGCACGAGCAATCAGAAGATGATCCGGGAGGAGAATGGCGCCTACAACGGATATTTATTCCAAAAAAAGCAGGATAATTATCATATCGGAGTCATTCTGTTCGCAGAGAAACGGGAATTGTATTCGAGTTTGTATGAATTCTATGCGATCGTGCTTGCGATGCTCGTACTTTTTATTCCGCTTTTTGCTTATGCGGTACTGTTTTTACGCAATCATATCCAGATTCCGATCCGCAGGATGCTTGCCGCATCAAAGAAGATGGAAGCAGGGGAGATGGGCGTTGTTGTAGAAGGCGAGATGCCGAATCAGGAGTTTCAGCATCTGAAAGACAGCTTCGACAGTATGTCTTCTCAGGTGAAATCGTTGTTTGAATATGCATACGATGAGAAACTTGCGCGCAAGGATGCACAGATACAGGCTTTGCAGGCGCAGATTAATCCCCATTTCCTGAATAATACGCTTGAAATGATGAACTGGCAGGCACGTATGTCCGGTGATGTGATCGTTTCGAAGATGATCGAATCGCTTTCTACGGTGCTGGATTACCGTATGAATCGTGCGAATGTCAAGGAGATTCATCTAGCGGAGGAACTGCAGTGTATCGACGCTTACTTTTATATTATGTCGATGCGCTTCGGACAGAGACTGCAGATTGATAAGGAAATTGATGAGGCTCTTCTTTATATTAATGTTCCGCCACTGATCCTGCAGCCGATCGTTGAGAATGCAATCGTTCACGGCGTCGAATCCGTGAAGAACGGAACAATCCATATGAAGATCTTTCATGATGAGTCGAAGGTGTACCTTCAGGTGCGCAATACCGGTAAGAAGATGACGGAAAAAGATCTGGACCGCATTCATGCAATTTTAGAGGGAGATGAAAGCCAGATCCCGAAGGCGCCGGGCAGACATACTTCGATCGGTATCCAGAATGTAAACCGCCGTGTGAAGCTGGTGTATGGTGAGGAATATGGTCTGACGATCGTGCAGGACGAAAATTGTGAGACCATTTCAACGATTACAGTACCTTATCTGGAAGAATGGATCGCTTCATCGTTAAATGAACGAAGCGAAGAACCGAATGAGTTTATGAACATGGCAAGATTTAACAAATAATGTCAACTCAGTCTAATGTCTTTGGGGGGGGATGCTCGTATAATACAAGTATAGTAAATGATAAACATTTACATAATAAAAGGAGGATATGAAACTATGAAAAAGAAAGTCTTATCAATGCTTTTAGTTGGTGCTATGACAGCTACAATGTTCGCAGGATGCGGCAGCAATGGTGATAGCAACAAGGGTGACAACGCAGGAACACAGACTTCTGACAACAATGGTGGAAGCTCTGACGAAACTAAGAATCCTGTAACACTTAAGACGGTATCAATGTTTGGTGGAACAGATCCTAACAAGGAGACATATGATGCAATCAACCAGGAAGTAATGGATCAGTATGATTACATTACAATTGAGGATAACTCACAGACATCTGATGAGGAGTGGAAAGCTCAGGTTAACGCAGACTTCTCTGTAGGCAACGAGCCAGACGTAATCCAGTTCTTCACAGACGCTACTGCTGATAGCATCATTGCTACAGATAAATTAGTATCTATCGAAGATATCCGTGCTGAGTATCCGGATTACGCTAAGGATACACTTGATTCTGCACTTTCTGCAGCAGCTAACACAGACGGTGTTGAGCGTGCGGTTCCTACAACAGGATATTGGGAAGGCTTATACTGCAACAAGGATCTCTTTGATCAGTACAACCTTGAACTCCCAACAGACTGGGCTTCACTTGAGACAGCAATCAAGACATTCAAAGAGAATGGAATTATTCCAATCGCTTGTTCTTTAAATAACGTACCTCACTACTGGATCGAGTTCTTAATGCTCTACTCTGCAGGTGTTGATGAGTATACATCAATTCCTACAACGGCTCCGGAAGGATGGGTTAAGGGTATCGAGATGTTCAAGACATTAAGAGATATGGGCGCATTCCCTGAGGATACAGATACTGTTGATGATGCTTACACAGGACAGTTATTCCGTGACAAGAAGGCAGCTATGCAGCTTGACGGATCTTGGTATGCAGGTAACATCGAGGATACAGAGAATACTGTAGTTATTGCATTCCCAGGAGTTCCGGATCAGAAGGCTGACGCTAACACAATCGTAGGTGGTATTTCTTCCGGATTCTACATCACAAAGAAAGCTTGGGATGATCCAGACAAGAGAGATGCAGCAGTTAAGTTCGTAATGGCTCATACTTGCCAGGCTGGTGTTCAGAGATACTGGGAGTCAACCGGTGCCGTTTCACAGGCAGCTGTTGAGGTTACACCTGTTGATGGATCTTCTCCATTCGCAGAGTCTATCGCAACTTACACAAGTTCAGCATCTGCAATCGTATCTCCTACAGATTCACGTATCGGTGATGCATACAAGACACTTGTATCTGAGATCGTTAAGGTTTCTACAGGCGCTATGTCAGCAGAGGATGCTATCAACGAAGCACTTGCTTTAGTACAGCAGTAATAAATAAACAAAAATAAATCGAAGGGGCTTTGCCCAGGCACTGCCCCTTCCTTTTTTTTGCTCAAAAACAGTTTTTATTAAGAGAAAGGTGGAAGAAAGATGTTATACAAGAAAAAATGGCCATTGCTGGTGTTTTTAGTACCGGGTTTACTGTTTATGCTTATCTTTCTTTATATACCGTTTGTTGAAAATATCAAGAATAGCTTTTACAATATGACGGCAATCGTTGAGATGCCGGGTACAACATGGAAGTTTATAGGATTAGAAAATTACAAGAGAATGTTTACAGACCCAGACGTAGGAAGAGCTCTTATCAATTCTGTTAAGATGATGATTCTGACGGTTATCTTCGAGGTTGGTATCGCCTTCGTACTCGCGGTAATGGTATCACAGATTAAGAAGCTTCAGCAGTTATTCCGTACCGTTTACTTCTTCCCGGTTGTAATTTCTGCAACCGCAATCGGTCTGCTGTTCAAGTTGTTCTACAACTACAATGGTGGTATGTTAAATCAGATTTTAGAGAAATTTGGAGCTGAACCGGTTAACTGGTTATCACCGAAGCTTGCGTTTACTATGGTTTGTATTCCTACATTGTGGAGTTACATTGGTTTCTACTTTGTAATTCTCCTGACAGGACTCAGTGATATCTCTGATGATATATATGAAGCTGCATCCATTGACGGATGCAACCGTTTCAAGCAGGTATTTTATATTACATTACCAATGATGAAGCCGGTATTCTTTACATCCGTTACATTGGCTGTAACCGGTGCACTGAAAGTATTCGATCTCCCGTGGGTTATGGTTCCAAACGGAGCTCCTCAGGGATTGACACACTTCCTTGGTACATACATGTATCAGCAGACATTCGGTTTGAATGATTATGACTATGGTTCAACCTTAGCCGTACTTATCGTAGTTCTTGGTATTGTCGTATCAAAGGGTGTTGGATTCCTTACACAGGATCCGGATGAGAAAGCAGAGAAGAAACTTGCTCGTCAGAGAAAGAAAGCAGAAAAGAAAGGGGTGGCATAAATGAGCGCAGTAAAGAAACACAAGAAAGTCAAGATTAGTAACATTGTCATTTATGTAATCCTGATCATTTGGGCTATTTTAACAATTTTCCCGTTTGCATGGGTATTGATCAACTCGTTCAAACTATCTGCTGAGGTTCTTCGTTCCTCATTCTCCCTTCCACAGGAGTTTACATGGGGCAACTACCAGAACGCGTTCAGCAAATTAAATGTATTGACCGCTTATAAGTACAGTTTTATCATTTCCGGTACCGTAACGATCGGTGTAATGATCTTCGCATCTCTGATGGCATTTGGTCTTACCAGATATCGTTTCAAAGGTAAAGGATTTGTACACTCACTGATCGTAGCCAGCCTGATGTTCCCGGTATTCGCAACAATCATTCCGGTATACAAGATGATGGTTCAGTGGCACTTATTAAGTAACTGTATCGCCGTAATTCTTCCGCAGATTGCCGGAAACTTAAGCTTTGCAACAATTGTCATGACCGGTTTCATGCAGAGTATTCCGCTTGAGATGGAAGAGGCCGCTTACATGGAAGGTGCGAACGTATTCAAGGTATTTAGAAAGATTATCGTTCCGCTTTGCCGTCCATCACTTGCAACGGTAGCAATCTTCAGTTTCTTATGGTCATACAACGACCTGTTCGTACAGAAGATCATGATGCGTGAGCCAAAGAAGTTCCCGATTTCTACATTGCTCGAGCAGATCAGTTCTCAGTACGGAACAGACTTCGGCCTGATGGCAGCATCCGTTACAATCATCGTTATCCCAGTCATGATTGTATACGTATTATTGCAGAAAAATATCATTAAAGGATTGACAGCAGGTGCTGTAAAAGGCTAAACTACTTCGTATAGGGCAGAAGATACATTGGAGGTAAAGTTATGTACAAGGTCATGATTGTAGATGACGAGCCAATCATTGTGGAAGGACTGTCGCGAAGTATTGCATGGGATAAATGGAATTGTAAAATTGTAGCGACTGCGCACGACGGGCTTGAAGGTAAGAAATCAATCGAGAAATATCGACCGGATATCATCTTTATGGACATTAATATGCCGGAGATGGACGGATTGACGATGATTGCAGCTATTAATTCTCAGTTTCCGGATCTACAGGTATGTGTCCTGACTGGATTCCGTGATTTTGAGTATGCGAGAGAGGCAATTCGGCTCGGAGTGACGCGCTTTTTGTTAAAACCTTCTAACATGGATGAGTTGGAAGAAGCGATTGGAACAATGTGCGACAATTTGAAAAAGAAGGGAATCACCGGAGAAGAACCGGGGAAAGATTCGACCGAGACACAGGTGAATCAGGAGACGGAACCGGAGCAGATTCCGGAGGAATCATCCTCGGAGGATGACAAGAAGGAGAGCGCATCAAGCAGTTTCATAGTCAAGAATGCGTTGGCTTACATAGAGGAAAACTATACGCAGAAATTGACACTTGGAGAAGTCGCGGAGAAGACATATGTCAGCCAGTGGCACTTGAGTAAGTTATTAAACAGACATACCGGACAGAGTTTTTCGGATATTCTGAATCATGTGCGAATTGAACATGCCAAGGAGTTGTTGAAGGATCCTGCACTCCGCATCGGAGATATTTCCGAGCAGGTAGGTTTTCTGGATCTGGCACATTTCTCGAGAGTATTCAAGAAACAGGAAGGTGTATCTGCAAACGAGTATCGTAATCAGATACTTGGCAAATAGAAGCATAAAAATATCCTTAATAAAAAGGGAACATCGGATGGATGTTCCCTTTTTTACGGTAAGTTTGCCTTTTTTTATCCACGTTTGTGCATTTGACAAAACGCTATTGAAACAGAGGACAACTGTTGATAGAATTTAAGTAAATGCTTGGGGACCCAGGCAAAATAGAAAACCAACTACCAAGGGGGAACGAATATGAAAATTATTAAAGCAAAAGATTATCAGGACATGAGCCGTAAAGCAGCGAATATTATTTCTGCACAGATTATTATGAAACCGGATTGTGTATTAGGACTTGCAACCGGATCTACTCCAATCGGAACATATGAGCAGTTAGTAGAATGGTATAAGAAGGGTGATCTTGATTTCTCGCAGGTATCCAGTGTAAACCTTGATGAGTATCGCGGACTTACACACTCTGATCCACAGAGCTACTATTCCTTCATGCATGAGAATCTTTTTAAGCATGTTAACATCAGAGAAGAGGCTACATTCGTTCCGGACGGAACCAATCCTGATGCAGATGCTGCATGCGCTGCACATGAGGAAATCATCAAGAAGCTTGGCGGAATTGACCTTCAGCTCCTTGGTTTAGGTAACAACGGACATATCGGATTCAATGAGCCGGCTCCTGCATTTGAGAAGACAACACATTGTGTAGATCTTACAGAGAGCACCATTCAGGCGAACTCAAGATTCTTCGATTCGATCGATCTGGTTCCTACACAGGCTTATACAATGGGAATCCAGACCATCATGATGGCTAAGAAGATCCTTATCGTTGCAAACGGTGAAGGTAAGGCTGATATTGTTGCACGTGCATTCTGGGGTCCTGTAACACCTGATGTTCCGGCTTCTATTCTTCAGATGCATCCGGATGTAACCGTAGTATGTGACGAAGCAGCTTTATCTAAGGCTCCGATCAAATAATTGACGTTTTTTACGAAAAGTAGAGGTACAGATAGAATGATTATTAAAAATGCGCTTGTGTTTACATTGGATCAGGGATTTGTAAACAAAGATATTAAGATTAAAGATGGCAAGTTCACCGATGAGAACATTGCTGAGGATACAGTCATTGACGCAGAGGGAAATTATCTGATTCCGGGATTGGTGGATATCCATTTCCACGGATGTGCCGGACATGATTTCTCCGATGGTACACCGGAAGCACTTGAGACGATTGCCGCATATGAGTTGAAGAACGGTATTACATCCATTTGTCCGGCATCCATGACACTTGCTGAGGAGACACTGGCCGGCGTTTGCGAGAATGCTTATGCATATTACAATAAGCCGGAGTCTGATAAACCGGAAGGTTCCAGACTTTGCGGAATTCATCTGGAGGGACCGTTCATCTCTATGGAGAAGAAGGGAGCTCAGAATCCTGCATTCGTTAAGAATCCGGATATCGCAATGTTCAATCGGCTGCAGGAGGCTGCACACGGTCTGGTAAAACTGATTACCATTGCACCGGAGACGGAGGGTGCAGAGGAGTTTATCCGTGAGCTTTCTTCTAAGGTTCATATTTCAGTTGGACATACATGCAGCGATTATGATACTGCATTTAAGGCTTTTGAACTTGGTGCGGATCATGTGACGCATTTCTTTAATGCGATGCCTGCATTCACACATCGTGCACCGGGGGTATTCGGTGCGGCTTTTGATCAGAAGCACGTTATGCCGGAGATGATCTGTGATGGAGTTCATATTAATCCATCTGCAGTGCGTGTTGTATTCTCCCTGTTCGGAAAAGAGAGAATGATCATGATCAGTGACAGTATGATGGCAACGGGAATGGAGGACGGTGATTATTCATTAGGTGGTCTTCCTGTTAAAGTCTGCGGAAATCTCGCAACACTCAAGGATGGTACGATCGCCGGTTCAGCAACCAATCTGATGGATTGTGTTCGTACGGTTGTCAAGAAGATGGATATTCCGTTTGAGACAGCGGTGCGCTGTGCATCCTACAACCCTGCAAAGGCTATCGGTGTGGACGATGTATGCGGAAGCATTGAGGCCGGAAAGTATGGAGATTGTGTCATTTTATCTAAAGATGATCTTGCAACCCGGAAGGTAATTCTCGGCGGTAAAGTAGTCGAGTAATAGAGAAAAATATTCAGGAAGCCCGGTTTTTGATGGAACCGGGCTTCTTTCTTGTGCTCAAAACGAAAAAATCCTAAAAAAAGGACACCCAAACAAAATATAAGTACATTTATTTTGGAAAGGGGCCTCTTATAATCAGAATATAGAGGAAAACATCAGTAAATGAAGAGATTCATTTGTATTAAGGGGTGTGGGGAGTATGAAGAAGAAACAACGTATGGAAACAGAGCTTGCGACGGAAGAAAAAAAGAAAACCCGCAAGAAAGTAAAGACAGCAAAACAGAAAACGGAAAAACCAAGAGCAAAGAAGACGGGAGGACGTAAGTTTGCATTGTCAATCCGTATGCAGCTCATGGTTGGATTTATTATCCCGATTCTGTTTTTGATCGTAACCGGTGTGGCATCTTATTCGATGGCATCAAAGGGTCTTCAGGAAAACTATGAGACTTCTGCGTACAAGGCGCTCCAGATGACAATGAATTCGTTTGATGAATCCATGAAGAACATTTCCGCGATCACGTTGGAACTGGCGCAGGACAGTACGGTAAACGCATATGCACTCGGAGGATATGATTCCGATACTTCCAAGCAGTCACAGGCGAAGAAGTCGATTGAAAACAATATCAATGTAAAACAGACTTCAAGTACCATGATCGAGGGTATTCATATTATGCCGGTATCCACAGATGATGTGCTTACCACACAGAATATCAACACCACAGAGATGGACAGTTTTATCGATGAACTGGCATCTGCGGAAGAGGGCACGATGTTGGCAGACAACTATCTGCACTGGGGTTCTTCACATCCGCTTATGGATGAAAAGATGGGTATGAGCAAATATGCTTTATACTGCAGTCAGTCATTTAACAGCGGTGCAAAGCGTGGTGTAGTCGTAATCGATGTTAGCAGGGACAAGATCAAAGAGCTTCTCTCGGAGCTGGATTACGGCGAGGGTTGTTACCTTGCATTCACAACAGCAGAGGGACAGGAAGTAAGCAATGATGAAAATTTCACGCTTGACTCGATTGAAAATCTGGATTATGAGGTGCCGAGCAGCTATCTGAATTATGACGGAAACCGTTACTTTTGTATGACGATCGCCAGTGAAGTGAACGGCAGCCATATCGTGGCTTTGGTGCCGAAGGCATACATCACAAAAAGTTCCGATAATATTCGAACACTTACGATGGGACTTGTGATCGTGGCATGTTTGATCGCTTTTGCGCTTGCCACAATTCTGATCCGTAACATTGGAAAGAATATTAAGAAGAATATTGTACGATTGGATGAGGTATCACAGGGAGATCTGACCGAACAGGAAAATGTAAAGGTTTCAAACAATGAGTTTGGAAAACTCCAGCAGGCATTGCTTCATACCGTGTCAAAAATGAGAACATTGATTCTGATGGTTTCCGACATGAAGGACGAAGTTCTGCAGTCCGGTGACCGTGTGCAGGAATCCGGTTTGGAACTGGGTGCGATGATCGAGAACATGGATGGACAGATGGAGGAAATCAATCAGAGTATCGCTCAGCAGAATGAGGAAATCTTATCCTGCAACGAGCAGATGGAACAGCTTTCGGTACAGATTAAGAGCGTCAGCGACAGTATTGTCGATACGATTACAGAGGTCACCAACTCACAGAAGATGATCGATGAGGGTAAGGCAACGCTTGCCGAGATGACCAAGCAGTCACAGGAAACCGTGGATGCGACAAATGAAGTGCAGGAACATGTTGTCAAGCTTGCGGATAAATTGTCGGAGATCACGAATTTTGTTAATGATATTCAAAGCATTGCGTCACAGACGAATCTGTTATCGCTGAATGCATCGATTGAGGCGGCGAGAGCAGGGGAACAGGGAAGAGGATTCTCGGTTGTAGCAGAGGAGATCCGTGTGCTGGCTGACAATTCAGCAAATACAGCGGAGGAGATCCAGAAGATCATCGAGGAGATTACCGTTTATTCGCAGAATGCACTGGATAAGGTGCGGGAAGCAGAGGAAATCTCGGATGGACAGATGAGCAGCACGCAAAAGACAAGCGATGCTTTCGAGAAGATGAATCACCTGATGGAAAATCTGGTACATAGTATGGAATCTGTCAGTGCGGAGATGGAGGCGATGAATCAGGATCGCCATAATACATTAAAGTCGATCAAACGTATCGGCGAATCGTCGGAGAGCACGGTAAAGGCATCCAGTGAGATCAGCCAGTATTTAGAGAATCAGATGAAGTCCGCAGAAGGACTGAAAAAAGAGACCGCATTGCTGCAGGAGAGCATGAGTCAGCTCGAAGAAGCAATCGGAACATTCAAATTATAATTGCTTAATACGTTTTCATTATTATTCATACCCTTTCATAAAACAAAGGACTTGCGAAATGCAAGTCCTTTGTTTTTATATGCGGTATCAGTAGGTTAATGTGATATCCCCGGCGGCATTATCCGCATTCGAAAATGACTCGATGTAAGCGTTGCGCTCCATGCGTGTGAATGCGGAGTAGAGCGTGGTTGAGGTGAGTTGTCTCTTGCATTATGAGGGGGCGAATGCGAAAATAGAGTTATGTCTATGTGGCGTGATATTGGAGTTGCCGGAATGCGGCAGAGAACGCCGCGAAAAGTGACTGGAATACGAGAATGACGAGAGAAATGTGGAGCTGAATTATGAGTAAGAAGACCATGGAGTATGCGGAGTCTGAACATAAGGGACAGGAAGATCAATACCGGAGCATAACATATGAGATTACGGTGGCAGATGCCGGTCAGAAGGTGAGCAGCTTCCTGAAACATAAGGGATATTCCACGCAGAATCGCGTGAATCTGAAAAAAGATGAAAAGAGTATCTGGGTGAACGGCGTATGCGTTTTTCAGAATACGATCCTTCGGGCGGGGGATGTGTTGGAGGTGCAGATCCGTGAGCCGGAGAGTTCGGAAGGTATTCTTCCGGTGGAACTTCCGCTTGACATCGTGTATGAGGATGAGGACTTGCTTGTGATCAACAAGCCTGCAGGGATGCCGATCCATCCGTCGCTTCACAATTATG
Organism: Firmicutes bacterium TM09-10; assembly: GCA_963639645.1. Lineage (GTDB taxonomy): Bacteria > Bacillota > Clostridia > Lachnospirales > Lachnospiraceae > Roseburia. The sequence goes on from CAVHWG010000185.1 coordinate 16,719, forward strand.
ACAATTCGCTCGGCAATGCTCTGGTATGGTATTTTAAAAAGCAGGATAAGCCGTTCGTCTTCCGGTGTATCAACCGGCTGGACCGCGATACATCGGGGCTTACGATCGTGGCAAAGCATATGGTAAGCGGTGCCATCTTAAGTCAGATGGTTGCGGCAAAATCGAAGGGGGGTCTGGAGGCGGACGGAATCCATCGCGAATACCTTGCGATCGTGGAGGGGCATGTGATGCCGGAGCAGGGGTTGATCAATGCGCCGATCGCGCGAAAGGAGAGTCAGTGTCTGGAGCGTGTGGTGGACTGGGAGAATGGGGAGCGTGCCGTCACACATTATCAGGTGATAAAACAGACCGTGGATTACAGCCTTGTTGCATTGCAGCTTGAGACCGGACGCACGCATCAGATTCGTGTGCACATGAGTTATCTTGGTTATCCGCTTGTGGGGGATTTTCTCTATAATCCGAACTACGCAGGCAATCAGATCGACCGTGTGACCGATATGCAGGCAAAAGAAAAGACGGCGGATTATCCAATCCACCGTCAGGCACTTCATGCACATAAGATTTCTTTCTCGCATCCGATGACCGGGGAGCACATGGAATTTCGTGTGCCGATGCCGGATGATATGCGAAGACTCATTGGCAATGCGACATATCTATGATGCATTGCCGGTGGCGTATCGCTCAAGATTTTGAAACGGATGGGAGAAATGTATTTCCTATATATGTTTTCCACAGATGTCATTTAAGCAGCACTTGTCGCAGTGAGGCTTCGTTCTGGCGGTACACACGGCGCGTCCGTGATCGACAAGCCGGTGGCAGAAGTCGTTGCCTTCTTCCGGAGGGATAATCTTCCAGAGCGCCATCTCGACTTTCTTCGGGTCCTTCTCATTGACAAGTCCGATACGGTTGCACAGACGGATGCAGTGCGTGTCTGTCACAATCGCCGGTTTGCCGAACACATCGCCCATGATCAGATTGGCACTTTTGCGTCCGACACCCGGAAGTGCGAGCAGCGCATCAAAATCCTCCGGCACTTTGGAATCATACACATCGCGGAGCATGCGCATGCAGCCGCTGATGTCTTTGGCTTTGCTTTTGCCTAGTCCGCACGGACGAACGATCGCTTCGATCTCTTCGACCGGGGCATCGGCTAAGGCGTTCACATCTGGAAATTTCTTATACAGATCCTGAACAACGACATTGACGCGGGCATCCGTGCACTGTGCGGCAAGGCGGACGCTGACGAGCAGCTTCCAGGCTTCGTTGTACGCGAGACTGCAGCCGGAATCGGGATATTCTTTTTTCAAACGCTCAATGACTTCGAGCGCTAAGTCTTTTTTCTTCATGGATTCACCTGTTTCTATCTTCAGAATTTATACATAGTTTAAGGCAATTCGACAAAGAATACAACCATCCCAAAACAGGAATTTAAGTGGAATTTTACAATCACTTCTGATAGGATAGGAGTCAAGTGAGAATCAAAAATAAATTTTGCGGAGATATTGGAGGAGAAAAATTATGGATAGCAAACACATTGCGATACCGGTCATCCTGAAGATTGGTCCGGGGGTTTTGGATGAACTTGGAAAGCATCTGATGGAAGCACAGTTGCAGAAAGTGGTGATCTTATTTGGGAACGGCCTGATCGAGATGTTCGGTCTCGACGTGATGGAATCCTTGAAAAAGTCCGGCGTGGAAGTGCTTGAGTATCAGGAACTGGACACCGTGCGCCTGGAAGATCTGACGAGTCTCGCTTTTTCAATGCCTGCAAAGACACAGGCAATCCTTGGAATCGGCGGCGGCAAGGTCATTGATGCGGCAAAATATTGCGGCTTTCTGCGTAACCTTGCTTTTATCAGTATTCCGACATCGGCATCGAGCGACGGCTTCTCCAGTGCGAGCGCATCGCTTCTGGTGGAGGGACACCGGAAATCCGTTCCGGCGCGTCTGGCATACGGAATCGTGGTCGATACGAAGATCATCAAGAGCGCGCCGCAGAAATTCCTGTATTCCGGAATCGGCGATATGGTTTCGAAGATTACAGCGCTCTACGACTGGATCTTTGAGGAACAGCATGGATACGGCAAGGTCAATGATTTTGCGGTCATGATCGCAAAAAAGGCGGTCAACAGCTTCGTGCGCACGCCGTTTGAGAGCATTGAGGAGGATCTGTTTTTAAAGGAACTGCTCGATTCGCTGGCGATGAGCGGTATTGCAAATGAGATCGTGGGCAGCAGTGCGCCGACAAGCGGCAGCGAGCATCTGATCTCGCATGCTTTGGACAAGATGTTGGAGCATCCGCAGCTTCACGGCATTCAGGTCGGTGTGGCAACGTATCTGATGAGTGTGGTGCAGGATCACAGATACCGCCGTGTGGACACGATTTTTACACAGACCGGATTCTGGGATTATGTGAAGACGCTCGAGTTAAAGCGCGAGGATTTTGAAAAGGCGATCGACATTGCGCCGTCCATCAAGCCGTTCCGCTACACCTATCTGCATGAGCAGCAGTACCGCGATAAGGCAAAGCAGGTGCTGAGGGAAGATCCGAGATTACAGGAAATTTTAGTATAGAAATTATAAAAACCTCGCATACTATTCATGAAAAATTTGAAAAAAGAGGTGCAATATGGTTTTAAAAGAAAAAGAACAGACTACGATTGAAGATCTCCGCACACAGGAGCAGAGCTGCGTTGAGAAGTATCACAGATACGAACAGCAGGCAAAAGACCCGGTTCTTAAGGATCTCTTTGACCGCCTTGAGAAAGAGGAGCAGCATCACTACGATTCGCTCGGTCAGGTATTAAACGGTCAGGTGCCACAGTGTAATGTCAACGACAGTGACGGCGCAGATTATCAGCCGAAAGCAACCTATGATGCCATGACCAATTCTGAGGACAAGAAGAATGACTGCTTCCTTGCAACCGATTGTATCGGTACCGAGAAGATGGTATCCGGCGAGTATAATTCGAATGTATTCGTTTTTGAGGACACTAACCTCAGAAAACTTCTTGCCGACATTCAGGTGGAGGAGCAGAACCACGCAGAGATGCTTTACAAATATAAGACCGTCAACGGAATGTCTTAAAAGAAACCATAAGAAAAGAAGGATTCGCCGATGGCATCCTTCTTTTTTACTTTTTACATAAGTCTTACGCAAGTATGATGGCATATCTTACATACTTTCCTTATCATACAATCAAACATGTACATGCTATGCGGTACATCTGCGATGTATCGCTTTCGTCAGCACTTGCCGAAGGCAACTTTCAATGTGCTGACGTTCACGGACAAGGATAAGGAGATTAATAAATGAAGAAAAATTATTTGAAAATTACTGCAGGAGTGATGTCTTCTGCGATGCTGATCGGTTTATGTGCAGCAGGTGTGCCTGCAAAAGCCATTGCAGCTACCGAGCATTGGAACGATGCTTCCGAAGGCGCAACACAGTGGAGTCAGTGGAAGAACAACTGGGACAAATACAGCAGCAATTATGAGAACGTATCCATGACACCGGGTGCCGATGAGACACAGCTCAATTATGCATGGTACAGCCACACAGCCGAGACACCGGCAGTGCGTGTCGCTACAAAACAGAATATGGATGGGGCAAAGGAATTTGCCGGAACACAGACCGATGCAGTAACAATTGACGGCGTAAAATATTTCTCCAACAAAGTTACAATTCAGGATCTGAAGGAGAATACAAAATATTATTATCAGGTATTCCAAAACGGAAAGTGGCAGGATACCGAAAGCTACACAACAAAATCATTCAATAACTTCTCTTTCCTGTATGTCGGCGATCCACAGATCGGTGCATCCAAGAATCAGACAAGTACTGAGCAGGAGAAGATGGTTTCCGCCGGTAACGAAGTTTCTTCGAGTGCAAAGGACAATCTCGCAGCGCGAAACGACGGCTACAACTGGAATAATATTTTAAATGATGCCATAAAGGATCATGCGGATGTGAGCTTCATCGTGTCAGCCGGAGATCAGGTAAATGCCGGCAAGAATGAGCGCGAGTACGCAGCATACCTCGGAGCGGACGCACTTGCTTCCCTTCCGGTTGCAACAACAATCGGAAACCATGATTCCGTGTCCAACCAGTACACATTGCATTTTAACAATCCAAACGCTTTTTCAGATACGGATGCAAACTATATTCAGGGAAAGACCGAGGCGGGAACCGATTATTACTACCGCTATGGCAACACTTTATTCATGGTGCTCGACACCAACAATTACAACTGTGCGACACATGAGAATGTGATGAAAAAAGCGATTTCTGAGAATAAGGATGCAAAGTGGAGAATCGTTGTGTTCCATCAGGACATCTACGGATCAGGCTATGATCATTCGGATTCCGACGGAATGGTTCTTCGTACACAACTTACTCCTCTGATGGACAAGTATGATGTGGATGTCGTTATGCAGGGACATGATCATACTTATTCAAGAACCTACCAGTTACAGGGCGACGGCAAGTCACACACCGCATATGGTAAGGATGTGGATATGAAGAATGCCGATTACATTACACAGAACAACTGCTACCAGATCGTCAGTGATACGGAGAGCGGAGAGGTTGTCAATCCAAAGGGAACCGTATACTTAGAGGCAAACTCCGTAACCGGATCAAAGTTCTACAACCTGATCGCAACACAGCAAGATTATATCTCTGAGCGAAGCCAGACATGGACACCGTCTTATTCGGTTGTATCCGTTACCGATGATACATTCAGCGTTACTACTTATGATACAACGACCAGACAGGAACTCTCCGGATCTTCGACTTACACGATCGTAAAGAAAGCAGAGGTGCAGACGATTGCAGGAACCGCTTCCTACAAGAAGACTGTCGGAGCAAAGGCATTCAAGCTGAACACAAAGGCAAAGACCGCGCTCACTTACACCTCTTCCAACAAGAAGGTGGCAACTGTTGACAAGAACGGAAAAGTAACGATCAAAGGTGCCGGTAAGGCAGTCATTACCGTAAAGGCAGCAGCTACAAGTGAATACAAGGCAGCAACGAAGAAAATTACGATTCAGGTGGCTGCAAAGAAAGCGGCTAAGAAGTAATTGATAGCAATCAAGTTGCAAAGATGATTTGAAATTTCACAAAGAGGTCTATCAGAAATCTGTGTAGATCATTAAATTCATCCCTAAAAATAATATACAAAAATGAAACGCCAGCTTTGAATCAGACATTGAGAAAGGCTGGCGCTTCATAGACAGAAGGTACAATATGAAACATTGGAAGAAATGGGTAGTTGGAATCTTATGTATCGTAGGATTCGCACTGTTTTTAGTAAAAATCAATCAGTTTGAGAAGGCAACGCTTGTCTCAACGACCGGACAATCTTATGAAAAAGCGGTTGTCACGGAAATAACGAAGGATAATCTCGCGGAGGACGGCAACCGTTACGGAACGCAGGAAGTCCGCGTATACATAAAGACAGGAAAATTTGCGGGAGAAGAATACGATGCAGTCAATCCGAGCGGCTCGCTTTTTGGAACGGATTGTTATGTTGGAAGTAAAGTCATTGTGATCGTGAGCGCGACCGATGACAATTCCATCGTCACGGTTTACAGTCAGGACCGGACAGGGGAAATCTATTTGTTTGCAGCATTCTTTGCACTTGTGGTCTGCCTGATCGGTGGCAAAAAAGGCGTGAAGGCGATCGCAAGCCTTGCGTTCACGTTCGTCTGCATCTATTATCTGATGTTCCCGTTGATCTATAAAGGTGTTTCACCAATCGCCATCACGATCGTGATCGCCTTTTTGTCCACGCTTGTGACGCTTGGGCTGCTCGGCGGAATGACCGCAAAGACAGCGTCTGCGATCATCGGAACGACCACCGGAGTGGTCATCGCGGCGGTTGCGGCATTGCTGTTCGGCAAAGCCGCAGGTATCACGGGCTACAATGTGTCGGATATCGAGACGCTGAATTACGTCGCGCAGAACAGTCAGATTCGTATCGGACAGTTGCTGTTTTCAGGAATCATTATTGCTTCGCTCGGCGCGACCATGGACGTCGGAATGTCGATCGCATCCACGATTCAGGAGATCCATGACCGCAATCCGGAACTGGGAACCAGAGAATTGTTTTTATCCGGTATCCGTGTCGGACGCGATATGATGGGAACGATGACCAACACCCTGATCTTTGCCTATGTGGGTGGATCACTGTCTACGCTGGTTATCAATTATGCGTATGATCTCAGCTATCGTCAGTTGATGAATTCCTATATTATCGGAACCGAGATCATGCAAGGGTTGTCGGGAAGCCTCGGAGTTGTGCTGACGGTGCCGGTTACAGCGGTGATTGCATCGGTGCTGGTCGCACGTTTTTCAAAGCCGACGGCAAATTCGGGTTTGGCGTGATCAGATTTTTCTAAATACGGACGATACCGGATTATAGAGTT
>CAVHWG010000186.1:0-11565 GCA_963639645.1 Firmicutes bacterium TM09-10
GTAAAAGCAATCAAGTAAGAAACTCCTCACCACTGGAATTATCCGGTGATGGGGAATGTTCGTATACAAGCACGTTATCATATATTTTTTTAAGTAGTTCATTCATGGTTATATCCTCACCTTCGTATAATCGTAATATGTTAAAATATGAATTAGTTCGTACATTTCCTCATAGTTCAACTGTTTCCAGTCATTTAATCCATAAAGGGACGATAATACAAGCATGAAAAAAGGCTCTGTAATTCGTTTCTGCCTAATCAGATTGCACAGAATACGATATTGAGCCTTTGTGTATGTTTTATTCACTTGTCTTGTACCTGGTCTTAGATTTTGTAAAATCAAGGTTCGTTCATCATAATTTACTAGCTTCATCATCAACACCCCCATTCATACAATCATCATAACAACTGCACCATTCGCAATAGCATAGGTCACATTCGATTAGAAAACCATTTGTAACAATCGGCATACAGCTATTGAGATATTCGGGACAACTGCCACAAGGACTGTTATATTCGCTTACAAGCTGATAATTCATCATACACATATAAAACACTTCCTTTCCTTAATTCAGTACATACTGCTTAGATTTATGGCTTACAGACTGACTTCCATACTTCATACGAATTTCATCAAGAGAGATTTCTTTCCTGTGATAGCGGTTGTAATCGCCATAATGCCAACACCAGCTTTTCTTTTTAGGTGCATACTTAAAACCTGTTGATTTCAATAACTCACGATATTCATAACCACCATGAACCCACAACCAAGAACCTATGATTTCTATATCTGCATTGATATGGATAATACTGTTTAATACCTCTTTAAATGCCTTATTTTCATCATATTTGTTGTAGGTATGTGATTGGCTGTCTGACTGTGCTTTATCGCTTAAAACGGCAAATAAGCAGTCATATTCAGCATTGATTTCCTGTGTAACCTCAACACTTCCATTTTCATTATCGGGGTGGTACAACTTTAATAATCTTCTGTATTCTTTTCTTAATTCCTCGACAGTAGTAACATTTTTAAACCATTTCATCATGTTTTTGCTCCTTTCGTTTGTCCTCGATTTCATTCAGCCATTGATTGAGATACCATTCATACTGTTCATCTGACAGCAGATACCAGCAGGCGGTTTGTTGTTCTAGCCATTTTTTGAAATCCTGTTCCATTGATAACAACTCCTTTCGTCAACACATATTTTTAGGCAACAAAAAAAGACAGTTTAACGACTTGTCCAGGTCGTGCTGATAAACCGCATATACAAAAGGGTGCGGTTACAATCTAGCTTTGCTTTTGAAAGTATCATAAGCAGGTACATTGAAAAATTTCACATATTTTTTGCCTTATACTGGCGATTTTCAAGGCTTTTCCGTCTAAAAAATGGTACAAAAAAAGCACTTCCAGCCTTTTACAGCCAAAAGTGCGATTTTTCCCATAAATTAGCCATTTCTTGACATATCCACCACTACCAGTTCTATTCCGACACTTACTGGAATTTCCTTTTTTAACTCCTTTTCCAGTACATTTTCTGCATTTGGTGTAAATACAAAATGGTCGAAAAACTGCGTAAAATCAAGGATTTCTAGGTATCGGCTCTGCATAGCAACACACAGCTCTCCACATGCACCGTATGCGCGAACTGATCGACCGCACGCACTTTCTCGAGCCTGTAGCCGCCATCCACAAGGACGCGCAGATCACGAGCAAGTGTCGCGGAATCGCAGCTGACATACACAATGCGTTCCGGATGCATCGCAAGCATCGTGTTGAGGCAGACTTCATCGCAGCCTTTGCGCGGCGGATCGACAACGATCACATCCGGATGCCGCATAGAAGCGTCCTCTCCTGATGCAATGATCACATTGGCATTCGAACCTCTCTTTTCATAAAACTCCGGCAGCACTTCCTCCGCCTTGCCGACGAAAAACTGTGCATTCGTGATGCCGTTTAACTTTGCATTGTTTTTCGCATCCTTGATCGCCTGCGGAACGATTTCCACGCCATAAACCTGCTTCGCTTTCTGCGAGAGAAAAAGCGAGATCGTTCCGATACCGCAGTAGAGATCCCACACGGACTCCTCTCCGGTCAGTCCGGCGTAATCCATCGCGATACTGTACAGTTTCTCCGTCTGCTCCGGGTTCACCTGATAGAACGACTGTGGTGAAATATGGTAAGCGATCGCCGTATTGGTCTGCGAAAAATCATCCGTGTTGCGCAGATGAATATAATCCGTGATGTACGGCTGGCCCCAGATGCAGCGTGTCGTGGCACCGAGGATCACATTCGTGCGCTCCGTATTGGTATTCAGCGAAACAGAAGTCATTCCTTCGATCTTCTGCAACTGCTGCAACAGTTCCTCCTGATGCGGAATCTCGGTTCCGTTGATGATCAGGCAGACCATAATCTCCTTCGTGGTAAATCCGTAACGGATCAGCACATGGCGCACCAGTCCGCTTCCGTCCTCCTCGCTGTACGGTCGGACATGATACTTCTCCATCCAGTCACAGACAATTGCAAGGATCGGCTGATTCACCTCTGCTCCAAGCATGCAATCCCTAACCGGAATGATGCTGTGCGTGCGCGCCGCATAAAAACCGGCGATCACATGGCCCTCCTTATCCGTTCCGACCGGAAACTGTGCCTTGTTGCGGTAGCGGTAAGGCACATCCATACCGACGATCGGCAGCATGATGGCATCCACTTCCTCCGCAGAAAATCCGCCGAGACGAAGCAGATTGTTGCGCACTTTCTGCTCCTTGAACGCAAGCTGCTCCTCATAAGAAAGAGCCTGAATCTGACAACCTCCGCAACTTCTGTGCAGAGGGCACTCCGGCTCTACTCGATGCGGGGAAGGAGTTGTGATCTCCTCCACCCGCGCATATCCATAATTTTTCTTTACTTTCGTTGCACGCGCAACGATCTCATCACCGATCAAAGCATCCTTTACGAAAAAAGTCATTCCTTCGTATTTACCGATGCCTTCTCCTCCAACGCCCATATCTGTGATGATTAAGGGAAATAAATCGTTTTTCTTCACTCTTGTTACCCTTCTAAAAATAATCAGGTCATACTGGTTCTGCGAATATTGGACTCCAACAGACGGTTGAATCCCTGCCACTGCAAATTGTTCTCCGGCACGCCCGCAAGAATCTCGCGGACTGTCTCCATCTTCGCATCGAGATTGTCAGCAAAGCTGAGCGCCAGCGCCTCGACCAAAGCAGGCTTTTTCGGGGAACCATACTCAAGCTCTCCATGATGCGCCAAAATACAGTGCTTCAACTCGTTGGCAAGCACAACCGGGAAGCCGTCGATCTCACGGATCTTATCCCCGATCCACTCGGCACCGATCATAATGTGTCCGAGCAGCTGACCTGCGTCTGTATAATCATTCTCCGGAAATGTGGAGAGTTCCTTTAACTTACCGATATCGTGAAACATTGCAGCTGTCAACAGCAGATCACGATTCAAAAACGGATAATTCTCTGCAAAATAATTACAGTTTCTTGTCACGCTGACCGTGTGCTCAAGAAGTCCGCCGACAAAGCCGTGGTGCACACTTTTTGCAGCAGAATGGAACTTGAATGCCTTGGCAAAAGTCTCATCATAAAAGAACATATGTAACAGCTTCGAGAGATACGGATTCTTGATGGAATTGATATAACCCATCATCTCGTTGTACATCGCATCGATGTCCTTGTCGGTCACCGGAAGATAATTCTCCGGCTCGTACTCGCCCTCACCGACCTTGCGCACACGCTTGATGGACAACTGTAAATTTCCCTGAAAACTGGTGACATCTCCGGTGACAGCGACATAATCCATCGCGTCAAACTCATCGATTCCAACGGAACCCGGATCCCAGATCTTCGCGTCGAGCGTTCCGGTCTTATCCTGTAAGATCACATTATCGTAAGGCTTTCCCGACTTGGTCAGTGCCGCCTGCTTAAACTTGCATAAATAGATTTCGTTGATTCTCTCTCCCTCGCGGAGAGTTTCGATAAACTTCATAATAACTCCTTTATTTTAAAATTCCTGCTTCAATTTCACAGGTTAATTCTTTATAACCATTACTACCTTCGCGCATGAACACAACAGAATACGTCTCGCCCGGCGTCAGTCCGCGTACCGCCTGCGTGTAGGAATCGGCTGTCGTAATCTTCTGATCGTCGATCTGTACGATAACGTCGCCACTCTGCCACCCCGCATTCATCGCCGGCGAATCCATCGCCACTTCCTTGATATATACACCTTTTGGAATGCCGTATGTGTTGGCAATCTTCTCTGTCACCGTCGAAATATGCGCACCGAGATACGGAATATCCTTCGATGAGAACAAAAGCTTAATAATATCGTCCAGTTCCTCCGCGTCCACCGCCGTCAACGCGCCGGTCGATCCCGCACTGTAATTCTGCATTACCACGCCGACCATCTCGCCGTCCGTATTGATCAGGATTCCGCTGCCGTCCTTGCTGGCAACAATGTCGGTCGTGTATACCGAATAGTTGCAGTCCTCCGTAGAAATCTCGTTGCTCGTAGAGGTAATACTTCCCGTCAGGATCGAATAGTTTGTTCCGAGCGGACTTCCCAAAGCGATCACAATGCTGCCCTTGTGCACAAGGTTGGATCTTCCGATCTTCATAACGCACACAGTAGAAAGCGTCGTACTTTCCATCTTATCCTTTGCAACCGAAAGCACCGCAAGACCTGTGTTGGCGTCATACTTCATCAGCTGCGCAGGTGCAACGGTATCATCGATAAATGTCACACTGATCTTCGAAGCGTCTTTGATGATCTTGCGCTCCGTAAGGATCAAAAGCTTGCTTCCCGCATCCCCCACGATCGTGCCGGATCCCTGTCCTTCACGTTCATAGGAATTGTTAAACCAGTCTGTATCGCTGACCACACTTGTGATCGTAACGATCGACTTATTCGCAGCATTGCCGATGGAGTAGAGCTGTGTCTGGATCTTCTGATAATCCTGGATCGTAAACTCCTTCACTTCCGTCTCTTCCTGCTGCGTTTCTTCCGATGCCGACGTCGGTTCCTGTGTATCCTCCGTCTCCTGTGTCTGCGCGTCTGCCAACTGTGTAGCCGGATCGTTCTCCTGCATCTTATCACGAAGGACCGGCAACATCAGAAGCATGACAAGAACCGCAGTCAGTGCAAATACAATTCCACATCCTGTGGCAGTCAGAAACTTTATCCAGATACGCTTATAATTCTTCGGCTTATCTTTAATTTTCTCTCTTACAAATTCATTCTTCTGTAACTGCTTGTCTTCCATCTGCGACCTTCACATTCTCATTCGAAAAACCAACATATCACACAATATTATATTCGCATTTATCGACTCTTGCAACCATTTTTGCCTTTTCCTAAACGTTATTATGGGATATAATGATAACAACAGTGGCAACATCATATTTCTGCGATTGTGCTTGCATAAATGAGCAGAATATGATTTTTGCCACGCCAAACACCGAGGGTGAAATGCAATGTCGTACATACGACATTGTATGGGAGCCCGAGGTGGTTGCCGATTGCGGGAATTGCGAAGCAATGAAGCAATCGAGTTATACATACACTTATAATATAGAGGACACCCCATGAACAAAAAAGTTTATCATACATTGGAATATTACAAGATCCTTGACATGCTCGCCGGATATGCAGCATGCGAGGAGACCCGCGAGCGTTGTCTGGCTTTAACACCGCTGACCGACGCTGCGGAGATCAACCGGCTTCAGACAACGACCGCCGACGCGCTCAGCCGCCTGTATAAAGGAAGCAGCATCAGCTTCGCAGGCGTCCATAACGTGAACGGTGCCTTAAAGCGCCTGGATATCGGCGGCACCTTAAACACATCCGAGCTGCTGATGATCAGCTCGCTGCTTGAGGTGGCCAAACGCGCCAAATCCTACGACCGCTCCGACCGCGCAGACGACAAGATTGATTCGCTCTCTCCGCTTTTCTCGCAGATTGAGCCTCTGACACCTCTGCACGAGGAAATCAAACGCTGCATCATCGGTGAGGACGAGATTGCAGACGACGCAAGTCCTGCGCTTGCCAAGGTGCGCAAATCGATCCGCAGCATGAACGACCGCATCCACGCGCAGCTGGCAAATCTGATGAATAACACGACAACAAGAAGCTATTTGCAGGATGCAGTCATTACGATGCGCGACGGACGCTACTGCCTGCCGGTCAAGGCGGAGGCAAAGACATCCGTTCCGGGAATGGTGCATGACCAGTCCTCCAGCGGTTCCACTCTTTTTATTGAGCCGATGGCTGTAGTGAATTTAAATAACGAACTCCGCGAATTATTCTTAAAGGAACAGGAAGAGATCAATGCGATCCTCGCAGAATTATCAAACCGTGTTGCCGAGAATGCAAACGGAATCCGACAGGATTACGCTGTACTCGCAGAACTCGACTTCATCTTTGCGAAAGCGCAGCTCGCGAAATCCTACAATGGTGTCGCACCGGTCTTTAACGAGGAGGGACGCATCAACATCCGCAAGGGAAGACATCCACTGCTCGATCCGAAGAAGGTCGTACCGATCGATGTGCGGCTCGGCGATGAATTCCGCCAGCTGATCGTGACCGGACCGAATACCGGAGGTAAAACCGTATCGCTGAAAACGGTCGGACTCTTAACCCTGATGGGACAAGCGGGACTTCATATTCCGGCGGGCGACCGCTCGGAACTTGCGATCTTCCATGAGATCTTCGCAGATATCGGAGATGAGCAGAGTATCGAGCAGAGCTTAAGTACATTCTCCTCACACATGACGAATATCGTTCGTATCTTAAAGAAAGCGGACGACCGGAGCCTGTGCCTTTTTGATGAATTGTGTGCCGGAACCGATCCGACAGAGGGTGCCGCACTCGCAATCTCGATCCTGCACAAGCTGCACCAGTACTGCGCCACAACGATGGCGACCACTCACTACAGTGAGTTGAAAGTCTACGCGCTTTCTACCGAAGGTGTGGAAAACGCGTGCTGTGAGTTCGACGTCGAAACATTAAGTCCGACCTACCGGCTTCTCATCGGTATTCCGGGCAAGAGTAACGCTTTTGCGATCAGCTCCAAGCTTGGACTGGCAGAGAATATCATCGAGGATGCAAAGAGTCGACTGAGCGACAAAGATGTCGACTTTGAAGATATGCTTGCCAATCTCGAAGCGAGCCGCATCACGATTGAAAAAGAACAGTTGGAAATTCAGAAATATAAATCCGAGATTGAACAACTCAAACAGAAGCTGACGACGAAAAACGAACGCCTTGATGCCAGCCGCGACGACATTCTGCGCAAGGCAAACGAGGAGGCTTATCAGATCCTCAAGGAAGCCAAGAATCTTGCGGACGAGACGATCCGCAATTTCAACAAATACGGTCAGGGACAGGCGCCGATGAGCAAGATGGAGAAAGAAAGAAGCCGCGTGCGCGACAAGATGAGCGAGCGTGAGAAGAATCTTTCCATGAAGAAGAAAGAGACGGTCAACCACAAGATTCCGAAGAAGCTTCGCATCGGCGATTCGGTCAAGGTACTCTCCATGAACTTAAAGGGAACCGTCCACACGCTGCCGAATGCCAAGGGTGATCTGTATGTACAGATGGGAATCCTTCGTTCCCTCGTCAACATCAAGGATCTGGTGCTCATTGACGACGATGCAGCCTCTCCGATTGCCAAAAAGTACGGCGGCAGCGGATCCGGCAAGATCAAAATGAGCAAATCCGCATCCGTATCGACGGAGATCAACCTCATCGGTATGACGGTCGACGAGGCGATCGCGCATCTGGATAAATACTTAGATGACGCGTATCTGGCACATCTTCCGTCCGTGCGCATCGTACACGGAAAAGGAACCGGAGCCTTAAGAAATGCTGTACAGGCGCATCTGCGCAAACAAAAATATGTGAAATCATTCCATGCAGGAGCCGCCGGGGAAGGTGACGCCGGCGTGACCATAGCGGAATTTGAATAAACGAATCAAAACAGGAGGAACGTCATGGTATCCAAACAGAAAATACTCATCGTTGACGATGACAACAACATTGCAGAACTGATATCGCTTTACCTCACGAAGGAGTGCTACGACACCCGCATCGTCAATGACGGTGAGGAAGCACTTGTCGCTTTTGAACAATACAATCCGAATCTAATCCTGCTCGATCTGATGCTTCCGGGCATCGACGGCTATCAGGTATGCCGCGAGATCCGCGCGAAAAGCAACACCCCGATCATCATGCTTTCCGCAAAAGGCGAAATCTTCGACAAAGTGCTCGGACTCGAGCTCGGCGCAGATGATTATATCTTAAAGCCTTTTGACTCAAAGGAACTGGTTGCCCGCGTGAAAGCGGTACTTCGCCGCTACCAGCCGGTAAAGGCCGAATCTCCGGTCGTGGAAGTCAAATGTGTGGAGTACCCGGATCTGATCATTAATCTCTCGAACTACTCGGTTGTCTACAATGGACGCCCGATCGATATGCCGCCGAAGGAGCTGGAACTTCTCTATTTTCTTGCCGCTTCGCCGAATCAGGTATTCACACGAGAACAGCTTCTCGATCATATCTGGGGATACGAGTACATCGGCGATACGCGAACCGTGGACGTGCATGTGAAGCGTCTCCGCGAGAAGATCAAGGATCACAAATCCTGGTCGATCGCTACTGTCTGGGGCATCGGCTATAAATTTGAGGTAGCAGAATGAAATCACGCATGTACATAAAAATGCTTCTTGGCTACGTGCTGTTCGGCATCTGTGCCATCGTTATCCTGTGCACATTTACCCAGCATACCGTAAGCTCCTACCTCGAGCGCCGTGAAGCACAGCAGCTCTACCGTGAATCGAATCTGATCGCCTCGGGCTATGCTGCCAACTTTATGAATTCCTCTCTGTCGCTGGAGGACTTTCAATCGCAGATGGAACTGCTCAGCACGTATCTGTCCGCGGAAATCTGGGTTGTGGATAATCAGGGACATATCCTTTTTAACTCTTCCGATGCACAGATCGGACAGAATGCCGCACGCTCGGAATACACAAGTCTCGAGAACTTCGACCGGACCGATTTCGGAAACCAGTATTACACGATCGGCCGATTTTACGGAATGTTCACCGAGGATACACTCAGTGTCTTCTCCCCGGTCACTTCCAACTACCGCGTCCGCAGCTATGTGATCATTCACAAACCGGTATCAAGCACGATCGGTATTGCCAACGAATTTATGAACATCACGTTCTATACCGTCGGTCTGCTGGCCCTGTGCGCATTGCTGTTGCTGCTGGCTTTCTCCTATACGAACTACCGGCCGCTGCGCAAGATCACAAAGGTTGCACGAAGCTACGCCAAAGGTGATTTTGAGCCGCGCATCGATATTCACACGAATGATGAGCTCGGCATCATTGGCAACACGATGAACTATATGGCAAACGAGCTGGACACGCTCGAGGAAGATCAGCGAAAATTTATCTCCAACGTATCGCATGACTTCCGCTCACCGCTGACTTCGATCAAGGGCTACATTGAAGCGATGCTCGACGGAACGATTCCGGTCGAAATGCAGGATAAATACTTAAATATCATTCTCTTTGAGACAGAGCGGCTGACCAAGCTGACACAGGGGATTCTTGATCTCAACCAGTTCGGCCGCCATCGCGGCATGATGCTTGATCTCGCGGATTTTGACATCAACCGGATGATCAAGACAACGATCCTCACCTTCGAAGGAACCTGTGAGAAAAAAGGCCTCACCTTTGATCTCGTCCTCACCGGACAGGAATTGTTTGTGCACGGCGATATGAGCAAGATCCAACAGGTGCTCTACAATCTGATCGACAATGCGACGAAATTCTCGCATCAGAACAGCGCGATCAAAATCGAGACGAGCATCAAAAACGAGAAAGTTTTTATCTCGGTCAAGGATTCCGGCATCGGTATCCCTGCGGACAGCATCCAAAAGATCTGGGACCGTTTCTACAAGACCGACCTCTCACGAGGCAAGGACAAGAAAGGAACCGGACTCGGACTCTCGATCGTCAAAGAGATCATTCAGGCACACAGCGAACATATCAATGTCATCAGTACGGAAGGTGTCGGAACGGAATTCATCTTCACCTTACCGCTCTCACAAAAAGAAGTGCAGTAGCATTTGCCACTGCACTTCTCTTAATTTTCATCATTATTGATTTCATGAACCTCAAGTTCCATCTCATTACCATTGCGGTCATACGCTGCATTCGCGGTATTCCATCGGAAATTATCCCGATCCAGCTTCTCCTCAAGCGTCAGATAATCGCCCTCAAATACCGTGTACTCAAAGCGATACCCCTCCGTTGTCTTCGCACGCACGCTGATGCGGATATGCTGTGTCTCCGGGATCGCCGCTTCCGTATCTTCGGTGTCCGCTTCCGGAAATTCATACACAAATGAGGCACTTGCCGCGCTGGATACCGATTCCACGGTATCACCGTTCTCGATGGAATCCGCATCCGACGACTCTGTTGCTCCAACCGATTCTCCACCCGAAGCATTCGAACCTTCCTGCGCATCCGATCCGTTCATCTGGGCCAACAGATCCGTCACATTGACCCGCTTATCATCGAGCATCGTCACAAGATCCAGCGTCTCGAACGTAAACAGACCGTTTCCCTGCAGCTGCACATCACACATCGAATTCAGATGAATCGCACCGTTACGATAGGTCGGTGCCTTCTCCAGTTTTGCGGACAACACCTCATCCAGATTCAGATCCAGTCCCTGGTAATCATTGAGTACTTCCGTCGTCTTCTTTCTTCCGTTGGACAGAAGAAACGTGATATTTCCGTCAAAATTTTTCTCGATCGGAAGATCCACCGTTCCGGTATACGCATATTTACCGCGCTTCAGCGGGCATTCCAGCGTTCCGAAATAGATGCTCACCTTCGTCTTATCCGTGTATTCTTTCGGCACGACCGAGATATCGACTTTGCAGGTGTTGTTGGCAAAGTTGAGACTATCCACCGTGATGGAGTAATCCTCAACCATGCTCGCTTCCTCCTGCAACGTCTTCTCAATATTCGACTGCAGATTGCCCATATCGGACAGGATCACATTTGTCGAATCCTGCATATAGGTCAACTGATTCGTGAGCGCATCAATCTTTTGATACATGCGCGCCACGATGATCAGAAGCACTGCGCAAAAAGCGATCAAAAGCGCCTTTTTCCAACTAAATTTCAATTTCTTCATATAAGATTACTGCTCGCTATCCTCTTGTGTTGCTGTAATCTGGATTCCAAGCTCCTCAAGCTGCTTCCCGTCTACGGTTCCCGGAGCCTCGGACATCAGATCCGACGCATCCTTTACCTTCGGGAATGCAATAACGTCACGGATGGAATCTGCGTGAACCATATGCATGATCATACGGTCAACACCATATGCCAGTCCTGCATGTGGCGGTACTCCGTAAGAGAATGCGTCTAACAGGAATCCGAACTGCTCATGTGCGCGCTCCTTGGTGAATCCAAGAACCTCGAACATCTTCTCCTGAATATCATCCTGATGGATACGGACAGA
>CAVHWG010000186.1:11584-14320 GCA_963639645.1 Firmicutes bacterium TM09-10
TCATATGCCTTGGCACGTACGGCGCCCGGATCGGTATCGATCTTGTCCCAATCCTCTTCCATCGGCATTGTGAATGGATGGTGCATTGCCATAAAGCGGTTCTCCTCATCCGACCACTCAAGAAGCGGGAACTCGGTTACCCACAGGAAATTGTACTGGTTCTCATCGATCAGTCCAAGCTCCTCGCCAAGTAACAGACGAAGTGCGCCAAGCACATTCCATACGATCTTGTTCTTATCGGCTGCGAACAGAAGCAGGTCGCCCGGCTTACCGTTCATCTTCTCTACTAATGCATGTAACTCATCCTCTGTCATGAATTTTGCGAAGGATGACTTATAGGTTCCGTCCTCGTTGATGCACAGGTAGGCAAGTCCCTTTGCGCCACATCCCTTTGCATGCTCAACGAGCTTGTCGATCTTCTTACGAGGCATAGCGCCCTGTCCCTCGACATTGATACCGCGGACAGATTCACCGTTCTCCAGCGCTCCGGTAAATACACCGAATCCGCATCCCTTGACAACCTCAGATACATCCACTAATTCCATGCCGAAACGGGTATCCGGCTTGTCGGAACCGAAACGATCCATTGCCTCCTGCCAAGGCATACGGGGAAGCGGTAACTGGATGTCAACACCGATTGCCTCCTTGAATACATATTTTAAAAGGCGCTCGTTTACATCAAGAACGTCCTCGATATCTACGAAAGATAACTCCATATCGGCCTGTGTGAACTCCGGCTGGCGATCCGCACGAAGATCCTCGTCACGGAAACATCTTGCGATCTGGAAATAGCGGTCATATCCGGAAGCCATCAGCAGCTGCTTGAAAAGCTGCGGAGACTGTGGCAGCGCATAGAAGTTGCCCGGATGTACACGGCTCGGTACAAGGTAGTCTCTTGCGCCCTCCGGTGTAGACTTGCAGAGGATCGGAGTCTCAATCTCCAGGAATCCCTCGTTTGCCATAAACTGACGCATCAGTCCGAGCACACGGCTTTTGAGCATTAAGTTGCGCTGGATATCCGGTCTTCTTAAATCAAGGTACCGATATTTCAGACGGATATCTTCCTTCGTCTGGCTGTTCTCCTCGATTGCAAACGGAGGTGTCTGTGACTCGGAGAGGATACGAAGGCTTGTTGCGATCACTTCGATATCTCCGGTCTTCAAGTTCTCGTTAACTGCTGCGGAACGCTTCTGCACGGTTCCCTCGATTGCAATAACAAACTCACTTCTTAAAGTTCCTGCCTTTGCGAAGCCCTCTGCTCCGACACTGTCCTCGTCAAATACGATCTGTAACAGACCGCTTCTATCACGTAAGTCGATAAAGATCAGACTTCCTAAATTTCTTCTCTTCTGTACCCAGCCCATCACGGTAACTTTCTCACCGATGTTGGCACTGCTTACCTCTGTACATCTGTGGCTTCTGTGTAAGCCCTTCATTGATTCTGCCATAATTGTCTCCTTAATTACTTATTAAAGAACTCTACGAATTCCTCGTATCCCTCTTTGCTTAGCTGTTCTTTCTGGAATTTCTTATTCTTATTCATGCGCACAACAAGTACCTGCTGTCCGTTCTCACGCGCTTCCTTCGCCTGTTTCATAACATCCACAAGCTTCTCGGCCGGATACTTCTTCTCCACGAGATATGCCACTCTCTTCGGGCTCTCCGGAATCTTGAATCCGCTCTCCATGAGAAGTAAGATGATACGCTCGAATCCGATCGAGAATCCGCACGCCGGAACATCGTTTCCGGTAAACTTGCCGATCATCTTGTCGTATCTTCCACCGCCGCCGCAGGCTGCGCCGAGTTCCGGCATGGAGATCTCGAAGATCGTTCCTGTATAATAGCTCATGCCACGCACCAGTGTCGGATCGAATACCAGTGTAAACTCCGCATTCTTGGTCGCATTGACCGCGGTAGCGATCTCTGTCATATTTGTAACCACTTCCTCATCGAGGAAATCGCCCAGTGTATCGGCTAGGAATGCAACGCCTTCGGCAACATCCTTCTTCTCCTCGAGCAGCTTGAAAAGTCCTAAATACTTGTCGATCGACTCCTGCGCATAGCCGTCCTTTGCAAGCTCCTCGGCAACGCCCTCAACACCGATCTTGTCCATCTTATCGAGTGTGATAAATACGCTGTCATAATCATCCTCGGCAAATCCGCTGTATGCAGCCATCGCCTTAAGGATTCTGCGCTCATTGATACGGATCTCAAAGTTCTTGAATCCGAGTCTTCCGATCGTTGTGGTCGTAGCGGTGATCAGCTCGATCTCCGCAAGATTGCTCGGCTCGCC
Organism: Firmicutes bacterium TM09-10; assembly: GCA_963639645.1. Taxonomy (GTDB): domain Bacteria; phylum Bacillota; class Clostridia; order Lachnospirales; family Lachnospiraceae; genus Roseburia. The sequence continues at coordinate 13,878 of CAVHWG010000186.1, forward strand.
TAAGATATCGATATCACACTGTGTGAACTGACGGTAACGTCCTCTCTGCGGGCGATCCGCTCTCCACACATTACCGATCTGTAATGCCTTAAAAGGACTCGGCAGATCATTGGCATTGTTCGCATAAAAACGGGAAAGCGGAACGGTAAGATCGTAACGCATACCGAAATCAACAACATCCGCCTCTTCCTTTGCTGTCTCTAAATTCAATTTCTCGCCACGCTTCAATACTTTGAAGATCAGCTTCTCATTCTCGCCGCCCTGCTTGTTGGAGAGATTTGCGATATTCTCCATGCATGGGGTCTCGATCGGTGTAAAACCGAAGCTGCGATACGTATCCTTGATCACGCTCGTCACATAATCGCGGATTTCCATCTCTGCTGGTAATATATCTTTCATGCCGTTCACCGGCTTCTTGCTTAATGCCATCTGCTTTCCTCCGT
>CAVHWG010000187.1:0-5507 GCA_963639645.1 Firmicutes bacterium TM09-10
AAATAATATCGTCTCTTCCCGGACCGTTACTGATCATCGTGATCGGATATTCAATCTCTTTCTCAATGAATTCAATATACTTGCGGCAGTTCTCCGGAAGATCCTCGTACTTCTTGATTCCGCGGATATCTGTCTTCCAGCCCGGTAATGTCTTAAGTACCGGCTTTGCCTTCTCTAACTTGCATGTAACAGGGAAGTCGGTTGTAACTTCTCCGTCGATGTCGTATCCGACACATACCGGAATCTCATCGAGATATCCGAGTACGTCAAGTACGGTAAATGCCACATCGGTCGTACCCTGCATACGGCATCCGTACTTGCTGGCAACACAGTCAAACCATCCCATTCTTCTCGGACGTCCGGTTGTTGCACCAAACTCTCCACCGTCTCCGCCACGGCGACGAAGCTCATCTGCCTCATCTCCGAAGATCTCGCTGACAAATGCGCCGGCTCCGACTGCGGAAGAATAAGCCTTACATACGGTAACAATCTGCTTGATCTCATATGGCGGGATTCCCGCTCCGATTGCACCGTAAGCGGCAAGTGTGGAGGAAGAAGTAACCATCGGGTAGATTCCGTGATCCGGATCCTTTAAGGTTCCAAGCTGTCCCTCAAGGAGGATCGTCTTGCCTTCCTTGATTGCCTTGTCAAGATATAAAGAAACATCACATACATAAGGAGCGATCATATCGCGGTACTCATGTAATGTATTTAATAACTCATCGGTATCGATGAGTGGCTTGTGATATAAATGCTCAAGAATAACGTTCTTCTGCTCAGTCACGCGAACAACCTTCTCTTTTAACAGTTCCTCGTCAAACAACTCGCTGACCTGAAAACCGATCTTGGCATATTTATCGGAATAGAAAGGAGCAATACCGGACTTAGTTGAACCGAATGACTTACCGCCGAGACGTTCCTCCTCGTACTGGTCAAATAAAATATGATATGGCATTACAATCTGTGCACGATTCGATACAAGAATCTTTGGCATTGGCACGTCTCTGTCTGTGATCGACTTGATCTCGTTGAACAATACCGGGATATTCAAAGCCACACCGTTACCGATAATGCTGGTCGTGTGATTGTAAAATACTCCGGATGGAAGTGTATGTAATGCGAATTTACCGTAATCATTTACGATCGTATGTCCTGCATTTGCACCTCCCTGAAAACGTACAATGATGTCGGCCTGCTTTGCCAGCATGTCTGTAATCTTGCCTTTACCTTCGTCGCCCCAGTTAGCGCCAACAACTGCTTTAACCATCTTCTTAATTCCTCCTGTTTGTGTCTGCTGATATCCTGCGAGATTACGCAACAAAACGGACGGGTCGTAAAAACCCATCCGTTTTTACTTTCTGATTATAATGGATTCTTCCCGAGATGTAAACTCATTATTCGAAAAATTTTACTCAATCACCTTGGAACATGCGATTGCAAGTGCTCCCGGTCCAATATGACAGGACACGGAAAGTGACAACGGATTGAGTACAATTTCGTTGTTCGGGAATGCTTCCTGCACTTCCTTCTTAAAAGCCTCCGCGGCTTCAAGATCGTAAGTATACGCAATCTCCAGATGCATCTTCTTGCCTTCCGGATCATGGAAACGCTTTTCAAAGTCAAGCTTCATGGACTCGATCATAATGGACTTTGCCTGCTTTAAGGTACGCGCCTTGGCAAAAGCGTCAAGCTTCTCACCCTGAATCTGCAGAACCGGCTTTAATTTGAGCAAAGTTCCGAGTGTTGCTGCCGCAGGAGTGATTCGTCCGCCTTTTTTCAGATACTCTAGAGTATCAACCATGATGTAGATGGAAGATTCAAATTTCTCACGCTCTAAGATTTCTTTGATCTCAGTCGCTGTCTTCCCCTGATCCGCAAGCATCTTCGCATCAAGAACCGACTGACGCATTGTAACGGAAATTCTCTGGTTATTGACAACCTGCACCTTTCCGTCATAATCCTGCGAAAGCATGTATGCCGTCTCACAGGAACTGCTCAGTCCCGATGACATCGGAATATAAACCACTTCATCATAGCTCTGTAATAACTCGTCCCATTTATCGGTGACATCTCCGACAAGCGGCATTGACGTCTTGATCTCGCCGCCCTCCGTCAGTTTCTGATAGAACTGCTCCTGTGTCAGATCGATCTCCTCGTATAACATCTCTCCGTTAATATAAAAAGGCATCGGAAGTACAACAACGCCGTATGTAGCAGCCTCTGCCTGCGTAATTCCGCTGTTGCTGTCTGTCATAATCACTACTTTGCTCATTTTATCCCTCACTTTTGTTATGTTATTCCATCTTAACGTTGCACTTTTAGCGCAACACATGGGATAGTATAACATAGGTAAAAACAAAAGAAAAGCCTTGAAATCAAGGCTTTTCATGTCTATTTAATGTAGTATCCATTACTATATGCCACAGTTCAGACGCACCCTCTATTCGCAAAACACATCTTCGATGTTTCTCCGTTGCTTCGCAACTATTTTTGCTCATATGGGTGCGTCCACTTCATGGATTTCCATGCCCACAAAAATATGCAAGCATATTTTATGTGCTCATGGTAAATCCATGTCTGAACTGTAAAATTAAATTACATCATACCGCCCATACCGCCGGCACCGGCTGGCATTGCAGGAGTATCCTCTTTAATATTTGCAACAGCAGACTCGGTTGTAAGAAGTGTGGATGCAACGGATGTTGCGTTCTGCAGAGCGCTTCTTGTAACCTTAACCGGATCAAGGATTCCGGATGCAACCATGTCAACGTACTCTTCTGTCGCTGCATTAAATCCGGTTCCCGGAGCAGACTCTTTTACCTTATTGATGATAACAGCGCCCTCTAATCCTGCGTTTGCAGCGATGTAGAACAGCGGAGCCTCGAGTGCTTTAAGGATAACCTTTGCACCGGTCTTCTCGTCTCCCTCAAGTGTATTGGCAAGCTCGGCAACCTTCTTGGATGCGTGGATGTATGCAGATCCGCCACCTGCGATGATTCCTTCCTCAACTGCTGCACGGGTCGCATTTAAAGCATCTTCCATACGAAGCTTTGCTTCCTTCATCTCAGTCTCAGTAGCAGCGCCGACACGGATTACGGCTACGCCGCCAGCCATCTTGGCAAGTCTCTCCTGAAGCTTCTCTTTGTCGAACTCAGATGTTGTCTCGTCGATCTGTCCACGGATCTGGCTGATACGTCCCTGAATGGCAGCCTTATCGCCTGCGCCATCAACGATAACGGTGTTCTCTTTCTGAACCTTAACGGATTTTGCACGTCCGAGCATATCGAGTGTTGTATCTTTTAAATCAAGGCCAAGATCAGAGCTGATTACCTGACCGCCTGTAAGGATTGCAATATCCTCAAGCATTGCCTTTCTTCTGTCACCGTATCCAGGAGCCTTAACCGCAACAACGTTGAAAGTTCCACGTAACTTGTTTACAATAAGTGTTGTAAGAGCCTCGCCCTCAATATCCTCAGCGATGATAAGAAGTCTCGCACCGGACTGAACAACCTGCTCAAGTAATGGAAGGATCTCCTGAATGTTGGAAATCTTCTTGTCTGTGATCAGGATATATGGATCATCAAGAACTGCCTCCATCTTATCCATATCGGTGCACATATATGCGGATAAATATCCTCTGTCGAACTGCATACCTTCTACAAGGTCAAGCTCGGTCTCCATTGTCTTGGACTCTTCAATTGTAATAACGCCGTCGTTTGTAACTTTCTCCATAGCGTCAGCTACAAGGTTACCGACTTCCTCGTCTCCAGCAGAGATTGCAGCAACTTTTGCGATCTGCTCCTTGCCGGTTACTTTCTGGCTCATCTCTTTTAATGCCTCAACAGCAGTATCGGTTGCCTTCTTCATACCACGTCTTAAAACGATCGGGTTGGCACCTGCCTCAAGGTTCTTCATACCTTCCTGAACCATAGCCTGTGTTAATACTGTAGCGGTTGTTGTACCGTCTCCGGCTACATCGTTTGTCTTGGTTGCTACTTCCTTTACAAGCTGAGCGCCCATGTTCTCGAATGCGTCCTCAAGCTCGATCTCCTTTGCGATCGTCACACCATCGTTTGTGATGAGCGGAGCACCGAATGACTTATCAAGTACTACATTACGTCCCTTCGGTCCGATCGTTACTCTTACTGTGTTTGCTAATTTATCAACGCCTGCACCAAGTGCTGCTCTGGCTTCTGATCCGTATTTAATTTCCTTTGCCATGATTACTTACCTCTTTCCAACTTAAATTTTCTATTATTCTACAACTGCAAGAATATCGTTCTGTCTAACGATAATGTACTCTTCGCCCTCAAGCTTTACTTCAGTTCCTGCATATTTGGAGTAGATAACCTTCTGTCCTTCTTTTACCTGCATAACAACTTCTTTGCCGTCTACCATTCCACCAGGTCCTACTGCGATAACCTCAGCTTCCTGTGGCTTCTCCTGTGCTGTTCCGGTAAGAATAATTCCGGACTTTGTGGTCTCTTCTGCTTCTAACTGTTTTAATACAACTCTGTCTGTTAATGGCATTAATTTCATTGTTAAATAGCCTCCTTTTACTTTACTAGCACTCATTTATATTGAGTGCTAATTCGTTCTGTAAATAAAATATCACTGTTGATTTTCAATGTCAACAGTGATATCCAAACTTTATATTTTTTTTATATCTATTTGAGTGCCTTCGCAATTTAAGAACACGGCGCCCATGTTTTACCGACCTCGATCGTTATCGACGGGATTCCAAGCATATACATGACATACTCACGATACTGACCGCCCGGTGAAGTCGTCTTCGATGATTCGTATGCAGCGATGTATCCGGTCTCCTTCTGTGCGATCTGGTACATCATCTTCGTATCTTTATACAGTTTTGTCGATGAGCAGCTTCCGTATATAATGCGTCCCATCGCATGATAATTGACCACACCCTGCAGCTTCTGATTCTTCTTTAATTTCAGTGTAAGATTGGCAACTGCTCTGGATTCCGGCTCGCTCAACGCCTTTTTACCGGAATACCCTTCTGCCCCCTTCGTTCCTCCGGACACAAATTTCTTAATCGGGAAGTTGCGGTTCAAGTCCACACCGCGCGCGTTCGACTTCCATCTCGGATAAGACTTCTGTGAGATTTCCACGCCATCCGGATTGCCCATCACAATATAATGAATCTGCATGTTTTCAAGTGTGCTCGCCGGAGTGATTCCACCGAGTGCACAATTGTAATTGCTCAGATAATATTCCAGTTCCTGCATCAGCACCGCAGCACAGATATACTCACGGGCATGAAGCGTTCCCACTACAAGAAGCGAAGTCTCGGCATTCGGACTGCCGATCACAAAGTCGTAGATACTGCGTCCCTGCACCGACTTGCCGATTTCCGCTATCTCACAATAGTCGCTGTATTTTGCTTTCAGCGCTTTCATCTGTTCCTTCATCTGCGCATACGTATACGTCTGTGAGGAAATCGTTACGATCGTCTCGTTGGAAAAAGCGATCGTTGCTGCTTTTCC
>CAVHWG010000188.1:0-8932 GCA_963639645.1 Firmicutes bacterium TM09-10
GCTCAAGATACAGCTTGTGCTTGGTCTCTGCATCGAAGATCTCGTCCCACATCGGAAGATTGTAAAGCCAGTCAGCCTTCGCATCGACCATGTTCTTGTAAAGTTTTACTTTATCAAAAGCAAGGCTTACCTTGGTATCCTCTTCCATTGTATCGATCGGGTTCGGCTCAACAAGACTCTCGTTAATTCCGTCTAAGAATCCGGCCATCTCAAGTACAGACAGTCCGTACTTATCTGCCAGTTCCTTAACGGTTCCCTCCACTACTTCATCCGGGTTTGTTAGAAGCTTCTCATAGACCCCCTTCTCTAAAAGGAAATATCTCTGCCAAAATCTCTGTAACTCCCCCTGGTTTGCTTTCTCATTATAGGCAATCTTCTGCCACTCCTGCAATATAGCCATCTTTATACCACCTTTATCAATAAAGAATTCATGGATAACTCACATGTAAAAACATTATACCAAAATATAAGGCATTTTCCAAGTCTTTTCTTTTGTGCACCATTCATTATGAACGCACCCCGTCTTCATTCGTATGGCGAAGCACCATCGCAGAATATTCCGGCATCGTAACCGTGATGCATCCATCCTCGGTGACCGGGATCTCAACGTTCTCTGTCGAATAGCCGCTCACATCCGTCTGCATAAGACATGTCAGGGTTACCGGCTCACCGTCATTCGCATTCTGTGTCGCTACGCCTGCTTCCCATACCGATACGGTTTTCTTCCGGTTTTGATCACTGTTGTTGATCAAAACGATCGTCTGCCCCGCCCGGTTAAAACGTGCATATGCAAGGAAATTCTCATCCTGTTCCAGAGCAATCAGCGAACCGGTCCGCAGTTCCTCATACGTTTTATGGATTGCGATCATCGCTTTATGAAACGCAAGAAGCTCCCGATCCTCGTTGCCCCACGGATATGTTCTGCGGTTGTCCGGATCGGTAAAACCGCATACACCGGCCTCATCCCCGTAATACAATGTCGGTGCGCCAGGCCACGTCATCAACATCACGACCGCCTCCCGGAACACTTCCGGATGGTTGCCTTCATCCGCGGCTTTCGCGCCAAGCGTATCGATTCTTCCCGCCTTATAACTCGTTCTCGTCATAAAACGCGAATGATCATGATTGGAAAGCTGATTCATTGCAACCAGGCGGCTCGACATTGCAAAATTAGCGCCGTTTTCACGCATCGCATGCCAGAAACTTTCCGCATCGCCAACAAGTTCCGGCTTGTACTCATCACTGTGCTTCTCCATTCCGGTCAGAAACCAGGTTACCGGTTCCATGAATGCATCGTAATTCATCACGGAATCCCACTGGTCCCCGCCGAGCCACGGGCGGGTATCCCCATAATGTTCCGCCAGGATGACCGCATTCGGATTCGCTTTCTTAACCGCCTTGCGAAACTCCTGCCAGAAATAATGATTGTACTCCGGTGTAAATCCAAGATCCGCTGCCACATCCAGACGCCAACCGTCCGCATGATACGGCGCAGATACCCACTTTGCACCAATGCGCATCACGTAATCAAACAACTCTTTCGAATCCTCATAATTGAGTTTCGGAAGTGTCTCGTATCCCCACCAGCTCTCATAGTCATTGTTATACGGCCAGCATCCCTTCTCTCCGAAGCGGAAGAAATCATGATACGGACTGTTCTCATTCACATAAGCGCCTTTTTCATATCCATCCGCATGCTCATAAATGCGTTCACGGTCCATCCACTTATTGAACGATCCACAGTGATTGAATACGCCGTCCAGAATGACCTTCATTCCACGTCGATGTGCCTCCGCAACCACCTCCGCAAACAGTGCATTCGACGCCTCGAGGTTCGCTTTGTTCGTCACGCGTTCAATGTAGCGCGTCGCAAAACGGTTCTCCGTCTGGTCTTCCGGAAGAAGTTCCCCCTCGTCCGATACGATCCTGCCGAAATGAGGATCAATGTAATCGTAATCCTGTATATCATATTTATGGTTGGAAGGTGAGACAAAAAGCGGATTAAAATAAATGACCTCAATACCAAGATCCTGCAGATAATCCATCTTATCCAGCACTCCCTGCAGATCGCCGCCATAAAAGTTTGCCACGTCAAGCGTTTCCGGATATTGATTCCAGTCCTGTACCGCCTGCACCCTGCGATCCGCATACCGGTATTCACCGCTTACGATATCGTTGGTTTTATCTCCGTTATAAAAACGATCCACATAGATCTGATACATAACGGCGCCTTTGGCCCAGTCCGGCGTGCAAAAGCCCGGAATCAGGATAAATTCATAGTGCGCATCCCGCGCCCTGCAAAGCGTGCCCCTCATATCATAATATCCGCTCGTCTCTCCTGCCTCGACGAAAAAGGCATACGTCAGCTTCTCGTCTCCCACCTTGATACGGACACTGTAGAAATCAAAATTTCCCTTGCATCCTTCTTTCGTCATAGGATATTGCGTTTCACCGCTCACCAGACAAACCCGGTCGATTGCATCTTTCGCCGACCGGAAACGGATCGTCACGGTGTCGTTTGGCTTCGGTTCCGCCGGAGTCACATATTCCGCCGTCGTGTCGCTGAACAATGCTTTCTCATTAAATCCTTGCGTATTTCTCATCTGTAATTCCTCTCTTTTCATGATCAGCCACTAATCTCATCCGTTGCACAAATACTGCGGCCTTCACGATAAAATGGCTGACACGGTAATTATTTTTTCCCATATTTATTCTACCGAATTACAAAGACGTCCGCAAGATTAACCCGTATCTCTTACAAAATATCAATGTACTCCCCTGCCAGAGCTTTATTCATGCTGCGCACCGCACAGAATTTACCGCACATGCTACAGGTATCGCTGTGATCGTCCTCCGGACTTCGGCTGTCACGGATTGCTTTTGCCGTCTCCGGATCAAGCGCGCAGGCATACTGTGCGTCCCAGTCGAGCACACGTCTTGCATCGCCCATGCGGTCATCAATATCTCTCGCATGCGGCACCCCTTTGGCGATATCCGCTGCATGCGCTGCGATCTTCGATGCGATGATGCCCTGCTTGACATCGTCAAGATTCGGAAGTGCCAGATGCTCTGCCGGTGTCACGTAGCACAGGAATGCTGCTCCATTCATGGCTGCCACTGCGCCGCCGATTGCGGCCGTAATATGATCATAGCCCGGCGCAATATCGGTAACAAGCGGTCCCAACACATAAAACGGTGCTCCCATACAGATACTCTGCTGTACCTTCATATTCGCCGCAACCTGATCAAGCGGCACATGTCCAGGTCCCTCGACCATGACCTGCACATTGTGATCCCATGCACGCTTCGTGAGTTCTCCGAGGCGGACCAGCTCCTCGATCTGGCACACATCGGTTGCATCCGCGAGACATCCCGGTCTGCACGCATCACCGAGCGAGATGGTCACATCGTGCTCCTCGCAGATAGCAAGGATCTCGTCATAATACTCATAGAACGGATTCTCCTCCCCTGTCATCGTCATCCATGCAAACACAAGGCTTCCGCCGCGGCTTACAATATTCATTTTGCGCTTATGTTTTTTGATCTGCTCGATGGTTTTTCTTGTGATTCCGCAATGCAATGTCACAAAATCCACGCCATCCTCGGCATGCATTCTTACCACATCGATGAAATCCTTTGCCGTCAGTGTTGCAAGATCTCTCTGGTAGTGGATCACACTGTCATAGACCGGTACAGTTCCGATCATCGCCGGGCACTCGCTCGTCAGCTTGCGGCGGAACGGCTGCGTATCTCCATGGCTGGACAGATCCATGATTGCCTCTGCACCCATATTGACCGCGCTCATCACCTTCTGCATCTCGATGTCATAATCCTTGCAATCCCTTGAAACGCCTAAGTTTACATTGATCTTCGTGCGAAGCATGCTTCCCACGCCCTCCGGGTTTAAGGAAGTGTGATGCTTGTTCGCGCAGATTGCCACCTTGCCCTCTGCCACCAGTTCCATCATCTTCTCTACCGGCATATACTCCTTTTCTGCCACCGTCTTGATCTGCGGTGTCACAATGCCTTTTCTTGCTGCATCCATCTGCGTTGTGTAAGTGCTCATCTTCTCTCTCCTTTTGTGTAATTAAGTGTGTATTAAAAGATCCCCGACCGGATTGCTCCGACGGGGATGTTGTCTGACATGTATTCTGCATCTTCCTGCTCTAAAGGAATTTCCAACACAGCAAAAAAGAGATGCAGAAAGCATCTCTTTTAAACAGATATCGCTCCCTACGTTGGCATTATCCAAATCAGGTTGTGGGTCGAAACGATACAGTTTCCTCTCAGCCGACTCCGGTCAGCTCCCCATTTGTCTCTTATTATACACAAAAATTTTGATATGTTCAAGATATTTTATACTTCCGTTGCAGCTTTATATCCTGCCTTCTCCAGTTCAAGTGCAAAGGCTTCTTTCGTCATATTCACTTTCCCAGCCGCTTCGTCCATCGTAAGTGTACCGTCATCCACAAGCGAAAAAAGAATATCCAGTTTTCCCTTTTGAATTCCTTGCAATATTCCTTAGGACAAACCTTTCGCACGGCCATCTTCATACTGTTCTTCCCAAGCTTTACATACCATATGTGATGCATTTCACAATATGCATTCCGTGTCGCACAATAACGTATTCACCGCAGGTTGTCAACACTATTTTATCTTGGTCTGTCACTTCTTTACACCGGTTGACGTTTTCCGCGCTTTCCGTTATCATAAGACCATAAGCTAAGGAGGAATCATTATGAAGAAAGTAAAACAGATCCTTGCCATCATCGGCATTGTATTGCTTGTTCTCTTATACCTGAGCACTTTAATCTGTGCGATCGTTGACCGTACCGAAACAATGCGTCTGTTTCAGGCATCCATTATGGCGACCGTCATTATCCCTGTGCTGCTTTGGGCATACTCCTTTATCTACAAACTGATCAAAAAGAATGCCAAGGATCAGATAGATGAGATGACGAATCAGACTTCTTTGAAAGATAAAGCAGATCTATCCCCCCAAAATAACAATGTCTAATTTTCAGTTGTATCAACTGATTCCGTCTCGGTACTCTCTTCCTCCTGCACCATCGTTTCCGGTTTCTTCGAGAATGCATCTTTCAATGTAGAATCCACAAGGTAGATCTTATCATCTCCGCTCACCTTCAGATAATACTCGCTGAGCATCTCATTGTAATCCCCGATATCAAAAGTCGTCGTCTCATCGCCGCAGGTCACTGTGATCGTGTTCTGCGGCTGATCGAGTCCATAATCGGAAATCGAATCATAATCCGTAATTGCCTCCGCTGCCGTAATTTTCTTCAAATTATCAAGAAGTGCTGCAATACTGTCCGCATCCATCTTAAGGGAAGTATCGTTCTCACAGGTCCATGTATCCCCGCTCTTTGCGTAAGAATACGTTGTATCATCTGTAATATATGAGAATGCATCCACATCATCCGGATCGACAACCGTCAGATTTACCTGTCCCTGTGTTTCACTGTCCTTGTCGCGCTGTTCCTGCTTCTTTGTATACTGCGTCGCAACGAAATACGCCACGATGCAAAGCAGAAGGATCACAACAATGACGAGCATCTGTATTTTCTGCTTTTTCATTTATTTCTTTCTCCTTACTACGAAAATCACAATACCGCAAACGATCAGAATGATTGGGATCAGAATCGTAAACAAAAGTCCCAGTACGATTGTATAGATTGCGGATACCGTCAACTGGCTCAGCGTGTATGACTTCTCAGGAATCACACTTGCCGCAAGTTTTGTTTCACCGACAAGTTTCGTTGTCACATCGTCAAAAAGCGTTGTGTTATTGGATGTCAGCTGGCTCGCATCATCACTGAAGATATATGGGCTGCCGAATACAACAAGCTGTGTCGTATTGTCATCCTCGGTTGTCTGCTCCACTGCAAGTCCGATACAGAACGGTCCCTGATCATCGCCATCCTCAAGTCCGTAATCGCTCATATTATTTGGATCATTCTTGGCAACCGACTGATCGGTCGTATCGATCAATGAGGTATATGTGATACTGCTGCTGTCCTCATCGCTTGCATCCGGATAAGTGATACCGAGCGTTGCCGGAACATAGATGTAATTTCCACCAATATCGGATGTATAATCGCTGCTGTTTACCTCCGGAAGCAGATAGAACGGTCCGCCCATCTTATAGTAGTGCTGCGCATCGTTCTCCGAAATAACGCCCTTGGTAAACTGCACATTGTAAGCTGCTAAAATGGAATCAAAGTTTGGCATATCCGCATCCGTATAGGATCCGATGATAATTGCCTTGCCACCACCCTGCAGATAATCAATAACCTTCTTGGCATCCGCCTCATTAAAGTCCTTCTGCGGTGCATTGATGATGATCGCTGATGCATCATCCGGAACACTTTCCTCATTGAGCAGTTCAATGCTCGAAAGTGACATGTTCGCTTTTTCCACGGCAGACTGGAATTCGCTTCCGAGTGTGCCTTCATCGTGTCCCGTAATCTGGTATACGACCGGAAGTTCATCGGCATCCATCGTCACATACTCGATCGCGGAAGTAAGCTGTCCCTCTGCATCAAAACCTACCAGATCATTCGAATATGAATACGTAGAATAATCCATACTCGTTTCATAATGATAAATATCGTAATAATCAATTACTTTCGAACGCTTGCCGCTTACCACGATCAGACTGTTCTGTGCCGGAGCGGTATCCGTATAATCCTGATAGAAATAAGGCTTTGTCGACGGATTGACATACTCCACACTGATATGGCTGGTCAGATCCTCGTATCGTTTGAGCACCTTATCGATCTGTGCATCCTTCTTCGCCTCGGAAGACAAAACATAAACCGTAACATCATCGGAAAGCTTTTTCATCGCTTTCTTCGTATCGCTGGTGATCGAGTAAAGTTTCGAGTACGAGCAGTCGATCGCCGTAACTTTACTAGGCAGCGCGCCGACGACCAAATTGACCACAACCGTCAATGCCATCGCCACTGCGATAAATGAAACCGAGAAAACACTTGTCGAAAATGTCTTCTTACTAATGCTCCAACGGCGCTTCTGAATCGACTGCACCGTCAGGAAATTCAGGATCACGATCACGGTTACGTAGTAAACGATCGCGGTAATGTCCAGACTTCCACCGGAGAACTTGTCAAACGGCTCATACAGATCAAATGCCTTTAAGAACGTTGTAAGCACATTTCCATTCGAGGAAATGAGGTTTGTAATTCCGCCCATCATATAACTGATAAAAAGCGCTGCAAACGTAAGAACCGCAGCGATCACCTGGCTCTCTGTCAATGCGGAAATAAACATTCCGACCGCGATGCACGCACATCCATACAGCCAGAACGCAAGGATGGAAATATAGCTTTCGCCCATCGGCACCGTTCCGAATGCACGGAGAATAAACGGTGTAACTGCATAGACTGCAATATCAATCGTAAATACCGCAACCATCGCAAGATACTTTCCGAGTACAACTTTGCCGATGGATACCGGTGCGGTCAGTGTCAACTGATCCGTCTTGTTCTTGCGATCCTCCGCGAAACTCCGCATCGTAAGAATCGGCACCGCGATCAGCAGAATAAATGTGATTGCACTTATGCTGTAATAAATATAAGGATACCCCTGCATCAGGTTATACGCATAGAAATACAAACCGTATACCGCAAGCAGTGCAGCGACAAAAAGCCATCCGATCACGCTCTGGAAGTACGCCTTAAACTCTCTTTTAAAAATTGCAAGCATTACTGATTGCCTCCTTCCTGCGTAATCTGAAGGAATACATCCTCCAGTGACTTTGTCACAGTATGCATCTCAAGTACCGGAATGTGATTCTCTGCCATCTGGCGGAATACGCCCTCCCTGACATCTGCACCCGATTTGGCATGGACAATGAATTTTCCTTCCTGCTCATCCTGAATCTTGACGTGTTCCACATTCTCAATCTCATCAAGAAGTGCCTTTGCACAATCCGTCTCACTTCGTACGATCAGCTCGATCTCCTGTGCACCGGACATCTGATCCAGCAGATTCTCTGTGGAATCACTTGCGACCAGCTTGCCTTTTGAAATAATAAATACATGATCACAGACCGCACTGATCTCGGTTAAGATATGCGAACTTAAGATCACTGTATGTTTTTCACCCAGTTTCTTGATCAGATCACGGATCTCAATAATCTGCTTCGGATCAAGTCCGACCGTCGGCTCATCGAGAATGATGATCTCCGGATAACCGAGGATTGCCTGTGCAAAGCCGACTCTCTGACGATAACCTTTTGACAGGTTGCGGATCATACGATTTTTGACATCGAGAATTCCGGTCGTCTCCATCGCTTCCTCAACATAGCGCTTGCGCAGGCTTTTTTCCAGTTTCTTTAACTCTGCAACGAAATTCAGATACTCAAGTACTGTCATCTCCGTGTACAGCGGTGGAATCTCCGGAAGATAGCCGACACACTTCTTCGCCTCCTCCGGCTCCTTAAAGATGTCGTGTCCGTTGATCGTCACCGTTCCACTCGTTGCTCCGAGATATCCGGTAATAATATTCATGGTTGTGGATTTACCTGCACCATTCGGTCCAAGAAATCCGTAAATCTTGCCCGGTTCCACCGTAAGTGACAGATGATCTACCGCTACGTGCTCACCGTATTTTTTCACAAGGTTGTCAATCTCAATCAATGTGAAAACCTCCTTCTTCTGATTCGTGCCGCCCCGCGCACAGGGCATTCGCACTCTATACGGTATAGTTTATGCTTATCTCATGTGTAAATTATGGTGAAATTGTGTTTATTTTGTGAATTGTCATGAGGAGGGACCCTCCGCAGGTGGGAGGAGTCCTGATGACCACTCATGGTATGGAAAACCCGAATAAGTTCTCCAAAATAAAGTGTGCGCTTGCCGCACACTTCCGCGCGCGAGCGGTATGCTTCAGC
>CAVHWG010000189.1:0-3916 GCA_963639645.1 Firmicutes bacterium TM09-10
CCTTATATAATGCCATCCGAAACAACAGCACTATGGTCGCGAACGCAACTATAATCAGAAAAAACCACATCCGGTAGTAGGTATACAGATCCTGCAGCACACTGTATTCGGAATGCCACGCATAATCGCCATAGCCGTAATCATACTCTTTCAGTCTCACGGTAAAAGGGAGCACGCACAGCGTAAAAATGATTGGCAGCAGCAGATCATTAAAATACTGCTTCTTCTCTTTTTTTGCCTTTTTCTTTGCCGTAGCAGCCATTTTTCCTCCTAAAAAAATGACGCTCTCCGCTTCGATTGAAACGGGGAGCGCCATTATAGCTTCTGGTTTTTGGAAAAGCCGATTACTCTTCTACTTCAACAGTAGGAATCAAATCGCTTTCTTCCGTTTCCGGAGTAACAACCTCTTCCTCTTCTTCCATAAAGTCCAGATCGTCGAATGATAACTCATCATCCTCATTGATATCGCTGTCCAGACGGATGTTGCGGTATCTCTTCATACCGGTTCCGGCAGGAATCAGCTTACCGATGATTACGTTCTCCTTCATACCGATCAACGGATCGATCTTGCCTTTGATCGCAGCCTCGGTAAGAACCTTTGTGGTCTCCTGGAAGGATGCTGCTGACAGGAAGGAGTTCGTTGCCAGAGAAGCCTTTGTGATTCCGAGAAGTACCTGTGATCCGACAGCCGGCTCCTTGCCCTCTTCTTCGAGGTTCTCATTCAACTCAAGGAAGTCAAGGGAATCTACCATGCTGCCCGGAAGCAGATCGGAATCTCCGTTCTCCTCAACACGAATCTTCTGTAACATCTGGCGAACGATAACCTCGATATGCTTATCGTTGATTTCTACACCCTGCAGGCGGTATACACGCTGTACTTCGCGAAGCATGTAATCCTGTACGGCACGAACGCCCTTGATCTTCAAGATATCGTGTGGGTTTACAGAACCTTCGGTCAGCTCATCACCGGCCTCAAGTACTGCACCGTCTGTAATCTTAATACGTGATCCGTAAGGAATCAGGTAAGTCTTTGTCTCGCCATCCTCCGGATTGGTCACGATAACCTCACGCTTTTTCTTGGTATCCTTAATGTTTGCAATACCACCAAACTCGGTAATGATTGCAAGACCCTTTGGCTTACGGGCCTCAAAAATTTCCTCGACACGAGGAAGACCCTGTGTAATATCGTTACCAGCTACACCACCGGTATGGAATGTTCTCATGGTAAGCTGTGTACCAGGCTCACCGATGGACTGTGCGGCGATGATACCGATTGCTTCGCCAACCTGTACGGCCTGACCGGTTGCCATGTTCGCTCCGTAACATTTTGCACATACTCCCATGTGGGAACGGCAGGTAAGAATCGTACGGATCTTCACGCTCTCGATCGGATCTCCAAACTCGTTGACACCCTTGCTTACAACAGCGGCTGCACGGCGAGGTGTGATCATGTGGTTTGCCTTAACAATGATGTTACCATCTTTGTCCTTGATATCTTCGCAGGAGCAACGTCCGGTAATACGCTCTTCCAGGCTCTCGATCTCCTCTTTGCCTTCCATGAATGCCTTAACGACCATTCCCGGAATCTCACGGTTTGTGCCTGCACAGCAGTCAGACTCACGAACGATCATATGCTGGGATACATCTACAAGACGTCTTGTCAGGTATCCGGAATCGGCGGTACGAAGAGCGGTATCGGACATACCCTTTCGAGCTCCATGCGCAGACATGAAGTACTCGAGTACGTCAAGACCGTCTCGGAAGTTCGACTTGATAGGCAACTCGATTGTTCTACCGGTTGTATCAGCCATCAGTCCTCGCATTCCGGCAAGCTGCTTGATCTGCTTGTCAGAACCACGGGCTCCGGAATCAGCCATCATGAAGATGTTGTTGTACTTGTCAAGTCCGGTAAGAAGTGCCTTTGTCAGCTCATCATCGGTTTCCTTCCAGGTCTCTACAACTTCTTTGTAACGCTCCTCTTCAGTAATAAGACCACGCTTATACTGTCTTGTAATACGGTCTACCGTATTCTGTGCATCCTCGATCATCTGTGGCTTCTGAGGTGGCACGGTCATATCGGAAATGGATACAGTCATAGCGGCACGGGTTGAATATCCGTAACCCATTGCTTTGACATCATCCAATACTTCAGCAGTCTTTGTAGCACCATGGATGTTGATAACCTTCTCAAGAATCTGCTTGATCTGTTTCTTACCTACACGGAAATCGATTTCAAGCTTTAACGCATTCTCAGGATTGCTGCGATCGACAAATCCAAGGTCCTGTGGAATGATCTCATTAAAGATCAGAAGTCCCAATGTTGTATATACGAAACCAGCCACTTCGGTTCCATCTTCGCGTGTTGTCTTGCGATATACATAAATATTCTGATGAAGCGTGATCTCTCCGTTCTCATAAGCAAGTAATGCCTGATTCATGCTGCCGAAATGGTATCCGAACAGATCCATTGGCTTACATAAAACACGTCGGTTGTTATCGGTCGTATCCTCAAACCAGATCAGATCATATAATCCAAGTTCGCTCTTACCGGTCTTAGGGTCAGGAGTTGTCAGCTTCTTTAACTCGTCAAGATCATTGTAGATCTTGTCAGATACTGCTGCAGCACCCTTCTTATCCTTGTAATCAGCCAACTTGTGCATGGTCAGATAGTATACACCGAGAACCATATCCTGTGAAGGAACGGCTACCGGACCACCATCGGACGGCTTTAACAGGTTGTTTGGAGAGAGAAGCATAAATCTACACTCTGCCTGCGCTTCCACTGAAAGAGGAAGGTGGACAGCCATCTGGTCTCCATCGAAATCGGCGTTGAACGCAGTACATACTAACGGATGTAACTTGATTGCCTTACCTTCTACAAGGATTGGCTCGAACGCCTGAATTCCTAATCTATGAAGTGTAGGGGCACGGTTTAACATAACCGGATGCTCCTTAATTACTTCTTCAAGAACGTCCCAGACCTCCGGCTGAAGTCTCTCAACCATCTTCTTGGCACTCTTGATGTTGTGTGCAGTTCCGTTGGCAGCAAGCTCCTTCATAACGAAAGGCTTGAACAGCTCGATTGCCATTTCCTTCGGCAGACCACACTGATAAATCTTAAGCTTTGGCTCTACACAGATAACGGAACGTCCTGAGTAGTCAACTCGCTTTCCTAACAGGTTCTGACGGAAACGTCCGCCCTTACCCTTTAACATATCGGACAGAGACTTGAGCGCTCTGTTTCCAGGGCCTGTAACCGGACGTCCGCGACGACCGTTATCAATCAAAGCATCAACCGCTTCCTGTAACATACGCTTCTCGTTGCGGACGATGATATCCGGCGCACCGAGATCAAGCAGTCTTCTCAGACGGTTGTTACGGTTGATAATTCTTCTGTATAAGTCATTCAGATCGGATGTTGCAAAACGTCCACCATCCAACTGAACCATTGGACGTAAATCTGGCGGAATAACCGGAATTACCGTCATAATCATCCACTCAGGCTTGTTTCCTGACTCGCGGAATGCTTCTACAACTTCCAGACGCTTGATGATACGTGCACGCTTCTGGCCTGTTGCATTCTCAAGTTCTGCCTTGAGTTCTGCAGAATCCTTCTCAAGATCGATAGACTCTAACAGCTCACGGATCGACTCGGCACCCATTCCTACACGGAATGCGCTTCTGCCATACTTCTCGCAGGCATCCTGATACTCAGCCTCAGATAAAACCTGCTTGTAAGAAAGAGAAGTCTCGCCTGCATCCAATACAATGTAGGATGCAAAATACAGAACTCGTTCAAGTACACGCGGAGACAGATCAAGGATCAGTCCCATACGGGATGGGATGCCCTTGAAGTACCAGATATGGGAAACAGGAGCTGCCAGCTCGATATGTCCCATACGCTCTCTACGAACGC
>CAVHWG010000190.1:0-7715 GCA_963639645.1 Firmicutes bacterium TM09-10
CCACCGCATAGCTTGCATTGCAGATATGTCCGCAGCGTCCGACATTGTTCGGATGCAAAATATAAAGTCCGACGACTTTGTCCTCATCAAGCGCAACTCCGCAATAACTCTGTGCCGCAAAAAACTCGGCACCAGTCTCATCGTCAAGCAGCTCCTCCTGCGGGAAAGCGATACCTTCCTCAACGACTTCATTCCAGATATGGATCATAGCTGACAGATCCTGCTTTTCGTATTTTCTTAATGTGATTTCCATGTGATGACTACCTCTTTTTTTCTTTCTGACAAGTCCATCATACCACACTGTGTTAAAATGAAAACCATATATTTCATAAAAAGTACCCCCGGGACGCATCACAACTGCCCGAGGGTAATATATGGAGAAGTTACTATGAAAAACTATAAACCTATGATTATTTTACAAAGCTTTTGATCTTTGCATAAATGCTGTCTGCATCCAGCTCGTATTTCTTAAGCAGTTCCACTGCCGGTCCGGACTCGCCGAATGTATCGTTGATTCCGATCTTCATCACCGGAGTCGGAGCCTTCATCGCCAACGCATCACATACCGCGCTGCCGAGTCCGCCGATCACGGAATGCTCCTCGACTGTGACGACTTTGCCGGTTGCCTTTGCCGCTTCAACGATCAGATCCTCATCAAGCGGTTTGATCGTATGGATATTGATCACTTTTGCGTCGATTCCGTCCGCTGCCAGTTTCTCGGCAGCCTCAAGGCTGTTGCTCACCATCGCGCCGGTCGCAACGATCGTCAGATCCTTGCCCTCGCGCAGAACTTCGCCTTTTCCGATCTCAAATGTATAGTCCGCCTCGTCATGGATGACCGGAAGTGCCAGTCTTCCAAATCGTAAGTAGACCGGTCCCTCATACTCGTAAGCCGCTTTTACGGCTGCGCGTGCTTCCACATCATCTGCCGGATTGATCACAACCATGTCCGGAATCGTGCGCATCAAAGCGATATCCTCGTTGCACTGATGGGTTGCGCCGTCCTCACCGACGGTGATTCCTGCGTGTGTTGCACCGATTTTTACATTCAGATGCGGATATCCGATGGAATTGCGCACCTGCTCGAACGCTCTGCCTGCTGCAAACATTGCAAAAGAGCTGATAAACGGAACCTTTCCGCATGTGGAAAGTCCTGCTGCAACACCGGTCATGTTCGCCTCTGCGATACCGCAGTCGATGAAACGTTCCGGATATGCTTTCTTAAATACGGCAGTCTTTGTGGCAGCTGCCAGATCTGCGTCCAATACGACGAGATTGTCATGCTCCTTGCCCAATTCGACCAATGCATTGCCGTAACTGTCACGCGTCGCAATCTTCTTTACTTCTGACATAATGCCTCACCTGCTTTCTCTAAGTCTTTCATTGCTGTCTCATATTCCTCTTCGTTCGGTGCCTTGCCATGCCATCCGACCTGATTCTCCATGAAGGAAACACCTTTGCCTTTGACCGTCTTTGCAATGATTGCGATCGGCTGACCCTTATGCTCGCGCGCTTCCTTAAATGCAGCTGCGATCTCGCCGAAGTCGTTTCCGTTGATGTTGATCACATGGAACTTGAATGCCTTGAATTTCTCATCGATCGGATATGGAGAGTTGACATCTTCCACGGTTCCGTCAATCTGTAAATTGTTGTTATCCACGATAACGACCAGATTGTCGAGCTTGTGGTTTGCTGCCAACATGGAAGCCTCCCATACCTGTCCCTCCTGGATCTCACCGTCGCCGAGCAATGCATAAACACGGTAGTCCGCGTTGTCCATCTTGCCCGCCAAAGCCATACCTACGGCTGCGGAAATGCCCTGTCCAAGCGAACCGGACGACATATCCACGCCCGGCGTGTGCTTCATATCCGGATGTCCCTGTAAGAAACAGCCTACGTGACGAAGGCCTTTTAACTCTTCTTTATCAAAATAACCGCGCTCCGCAAGGGTGGAATATAACCCCGGCGCTGCGTGTCCCTTGGACAATACAAACCGGTCGCGATCCTCCTTCTTCGGATCCTTCGGGTCAATGTTCATCTCCTCAAAATAGAGGTAGGTCAGGATATCCGCTGCGGACAAAGATCCGCCTGGATGGCCGGAATGTGCATGATACACTGCGGTCACAATATTTTTGCGCACCTCATTCGCTGTCTTCTTTAATTCTGGTTCTGTCATGCTGACTCCTTTCTACTTTTCGCCCGTTGCCAGACAATCTGCGATCAATCCGGCAAAACGCTTTGCATCCCAAGCGACTCTTCCTACATATAAGCCGTCGATATCCGGCTGTACAAAAAGCTTCGTCGCATTCTCAAGGTTAACACTTCCGCCGTACAATGCCGGAACAACGTCTGCGGCTTCGCCATAGAGCTCAGTCAGTGTCTCCCGGATCACATGATGCTTTTCCTGCGCATATTCCACCGGTGCCGGTGTGCCGTTGATACCGATTGCCCATACCGGCTCGTATGCGATCCACACTTTGTCAAGATCCTCCGGCTTAATGCCGTGCAGACCGACTTTAATCTGTGTGCGCAGCACTTCGTCTGCAATACCGTATTCTTTTTCTTCCTTTGTCTCGCCGATGCAAAGAAGTCCGGTAAAGCCGTGCTTCATTGCTGCAAGCATCTTTTTGTTTTCCTCGATGTCACTCTCCCCGAAGACATGCCGACGCTCGGAATGGCCCGCCATCACAAGGTGAAGGTCAAGTTCCTCGAGCATAACCGGAGAAATTTCACCGGTAAACTGTCCTTCGTCCTCCCAGCACATATTCTGTGCGCCGAGACGGATCTCGGACTGATCCGTGCTTCTTGCAGCCGCCTCCAGAGAAGTGTAGGACGGCAGGATGAACAGTTCCATATCCGGATTCTGTGCACGAAGCTCTCTCATGCTGTCCGCCAGCTCCTTCAGATAGCTTTCCGTCTGTGCGACGGTCTTATACATTTTTAAATTACTGCCAAAATATATCTTTCGTTTCATATGCTTTACCTGCTTATCTATTCTGGTCGTACTCCACGAACGCATCGACTTTCGGCTGTGAAGCGCATCCCTTTACGAATTCGTTCTCGAAAAATGCCTCAACTAACAGTTCTCTTACTTTGCTTCCTGTTGTGAAAGCGCCCATGCACATAATATTGGCATCATTGCTCAGACGTGCTCTCTGTGCGGAATATACATCCGAAACAAGTGCTGCGTATGCGCCTTTTACCTTATTGGCCGCAATGGACATACCGATTCCGGTTCCACAGATTAAGATTCCTCTGTCGTACTCGCCGGAAGCAACTGCCTCGCCGACCTTGATGGCTACGTTTGCGTAGATCGGATCTTCACTTCCGAAGTCCTCTACCGGGCCGTATCCCTTCTTCTCGATAAATGCCATAACCTCTTCTTTTTCTTTCTGTGCATTTGGATCGCATCCGATTGCTATCTTCATATTACTTATTCTCCTTTCACAAATTCTCTCATTCCCTGGAAGATCAACCATGTTGAGGTCGCGCCCGCATCCTGGAATCCGAGTGCACGCTCGCCGAGCGATTTCGCTCTGCCGAACTTCGCGATACAGTTCTTCGTGTTTTCCACACCGCGCAATGCGCCTGCTTCCGCTTCCTCAAGCATCTTCTCAAGGCCTTCTGTATAATGTTCCTTCATTGCATCGACAGCCGGTGATAATGCATCGACCATCGTCTTGTCACCAACGCTTGCCTTGCCGCGCTCCTGAATGGCTTTCAGACTCTTTTCTTCCATCGTCTTTAAGTCCTCTGCGGTAAGATATTCTTTACTCTTGGTGCCGAGTGCACCTTCCAGATAAAGGCTTCCGAAGATGACACCGGAAGCGCCGCCCATGCTGAGAAGCATTGCCTTGCCAGCTTCCTCAAAAATGCTGTATACATTCTTCTCGCCTTCCATATCAAGCAGCACTTCCCTGGCATTCTTCATGCCGGTCGCCATACCGATTCCGTGATCGCCGTCACCGATCGCGCTGTCCACCTCGGTCAGATACGGCTCGTTCGCCAGAATCTTGTCTGCGATGTAGAGCAGCATCTGTCTGCAGTCCTCTGCATTCAGTTTCTCGTAATGCTTTCCTCTGACGTATGTGCTTGCTGCGTGCTGTTTCTTTTCCTTCTTCTCTTTCTTCGGTGCCTCATCCTCCACAACCGGCACTTCCTCGCCAAGCTCTACCGCTCCCTTTGCGTAGAACGGGCAATAGCATGGCATGTCATAATATTTTTTCAGTTCATTGTCCAGTTTCATCAATGTGATGGAAAAACCGCCCATTTCCTGACTGGTACAATAGTTATTTAAATCCGTGTCGTAAATCTCGATTCCGTCCTCTTTCAACAGTTCGTTTAATTTACGGAACACGATCGATAATTCCAAAATTGTTGTGGAACCCAATCCGTTGACCAGAACGCATACTTTATCACCGCGCTGTAAGTCTGAATCATCCATGATCTGACGGTACATCTTCTCCACCAGAACATCTGCCGGTTCCCACTTGGTTCTCTCTACGCCTTTTTCACCGTGAAGTCCCATTCCGTATTCGATCTCGTCCTCGCCTAATTCAAAGATTGGCTTGTCCGCTCCCGGAAGCTGGGCCGGTGCTGTGGCTACTCCGATTGTACGAGTGTTGTCTCTTGCCTTCTCCGTAATTCTTGTTACTTCTTCCAAATCCAAGCCTGCATCACATGCGGCTCCGGCGATCTTGACTACGAAGACATCGCCGGCGATACCTCTGCGGTCTTCCTTGCGCTCCTTCGGTGCGCTTGCCACATCGTCCTGTACACGCACATGTGCGGTCTTGATTCCCTTGGCATTGAGGAATTCTTCGCCCATGTCAAAATTCAGATTGTCGCCTGCATAGCAGCCGTATACGAAGAGGATTCCTTTGCCCTCATCAATGCTTTTTCCGGTTTCGTAAATATTCTTCGGGTCCGGTGAAGCAAAAATATTTCCACAGCATGCTGCGTCAGCAAGTCCTGCTCCTACAAAGCCGGAAAACATCGGTTCATGACCGCTTCCACCGCCGATAATCAACGAAACTTTATTTTTTCTTCTGCGTCGGCTGATCACACTGTTTACTTCAGGATGTCTGTAATACATATGATGGTAAGCTGTGATGAAACCTTCCATCATCTCCTCTACAATGTTCTCAGGATTGTTTATAATTTTTCTCATTTCTACCTCCATACCGGATCTTTTAATAGATAGGGGGAGTATCCCGGATACTCCCCCAGTTTTTTAGAACCACCAGTTTGTGCAGTACAATGTCATTGTATTTGCGCAAGCAATCACTGTAAACAGGATTGTATTCATAAGTGCTCCAATGTATACCTTTCCAGTCTTCTTGTAGAATCTTCTGGAAATGATCGTACATACAGTCAGGTTGATGAATAATGGCCACGTCAGCATGACACGTGCGCTGTCGAGTCTTACAACTCCCTTGCTGATCAGTCCTGAGTACTGGTAGATCCAGATGCATGCAAGACCAATGATATTTGCAAGGCACATCAGTAATGTGTTTAACCACTCTTTTCTTCCTGCTACCATGTTGCAGAGGTTCTGGCACAATGCGTTTGCAAAGTAGAATACTGCAACCAATGGGATGAATCGCAGTGCGATCAGCAGTGAACTGCTTGAAGGCCACTTGATTACGTAGCTGATGAAGCGGAAGTCTACTCCGAAGAAGTAAGATGCAAATCCTACAACAGCATATCCGAATCCGATTGCTGCGAGTACGATCAGGACGGTCTTACCTACATCCGACTTGCTCATCTTTAAGTTCCAATCAGAAGGCTTTACACCATTCTTCTTGCTGACCAGGAAGTAACCGATCGCGAAGAATGCCAGTCCTAAGAGTCCTGCTGCGCCTGTCCACATACCCTGCTCTAATGTTAAGCCCTGTGGCCAGATCTTGGTTCCGAAGAGGGAACGTGTTGCGAAATCTGCTCCCTTGTGTGCACCGATCCACTGCTCTAACGGGATCATGAAGGTTGCCGGAAGAATTCCGCCTAATACTAAGAATACCCAGTAAATTACATTTCCTTTGACACCCTTTGGTGCTGCAGGAACATAGATGTCGCTTTCCTTCTTGGCAAGTAATGTGCCGAAGAAACCGGTTGTTAATAAGATGCATGCAAATGCGTATACTGAGAGGAAGAATCCAATCACACCGATGGTGTTGAAGAACCACTTGTACTGGATTGTAAGGCTTCCTGCATCAATGTAATTTGGTGCTTCAAAAGCATTCTGGAAGAAGTCAACCAAATTTGATGTTGTTGCTAATGAGTAATGGTTTAAAATATGTGTCTCATAAGGCTGATATAAAGCACGGATGTATGTCTCGTCAGAGCCCTGTACGGTTCCTTCGTAGATCTTACCAACTTCTACATCGTCGCCTTCCTGTAAATCATAGTTGTCAAGCTCGTTGATCAGAACTCTTGCGTTTGCTGACTTATAGAAGTTCTGAGGTCCGCCGGCTTCTGTCTGATAGTTGTTCTCATCCAGCTGTCCGGCATCAATACCATAATCAACATCATAGTATAACGGGATCTCGTCTCCGCTGTCCGGTGTGTCGTCTGGATCATAGTTTAAGTGATCCTGCCATACACCATCGATGTTTAACTGCTGATTTCCCATAAGGAATACAGCTGCTACCTGGTTTACACCACCGTTTGCTTCCTGAATCTTGTTGTAAGCGAGGCAGGCATTTGCCATCTTACCACCAAGGGAATGTCCTGTGATACCGATCTGATCCTTATCTACAAATGAAAGACTGTTGTAAGCGTAATTTACAACATCACACATTCCTGATCCTGGAGATGTAGAAATATCTTCAAATGCAGAACCCGGATTTGCGGTTACTGTAAAGAAAGCATCCATTGGGTTGTCTTTGTAATTTTCGGAATCTCCGTGTCCGTCACAATCCATGGACAATACAACGAATCCTCTCTTTGCAAGTTCCAGACAAGTGTAATCCTGTGTCTCTTTTGCATCGAAACTTCCGTGTAATGTTACAACACACGGTGCAGGCGTCTCAGCCGTTGCATTTTCCGGTTTGTACATTACGAGTGCTATCTTGTTTCCGTTTGCATCCTCAATACTGAAGTTCTGTACTTTGATGTGACCAAAGTTCGTATTGACGAGACTTGCGCCGATCATACTAATCAAACAGATGATAAGTGCTACGGCAAGCAATCTCACATACTTTTTTCTGCTTAAATTTACCATATCGTTCTCCTTTACTTTTGTATATTGCAGTGCACCTCATACGTTGTAATTATCTTTTACCACGAAATTATGCACACATCAAATCCTCAAATGTTAGTTTTTGAACATTTTCTAACATTTTTCTGTTTTTTGTTACTTTGCACATTTTCTTTATTTTTCTTGATTTTTAAGGATTTCTTTATATTTTTTATTTTTTCGACATAAATATTTTCCACAATCAGCGGTTTTCTTTTTTGTACATTTTGCAAAAATTGAACATTTTTTGAACATTTTCTAACATTTTTAAGTTGTACTATGTTATACTTTATACAAACAAGGTGTGAACCAACCAAATGCGAGGTGTACATATTGAAGAAAAAAGACCAACGAATTAATGAAATCTATTCCTTTTTACAGGAATCGCCTTCCCTGTCGGTCAAGGATCTCTCGGAAATGTTAAATGTTTCCGAGATGACGATACGCCGGGATCTGCAATATTTAAAAGAGAATAATC
>CAVHWG010000190.1:7725-13016 GCA_963639645.1 Firmicutes bacterium TM09-10
AATCTGTTCGTGCGCAGTCACGGAATCCAGCTGCCGGTCAACGACAAATCAATGATTACCAATATTGAAAGCGAATACACGCTGCATTCGGAGCAGACGAAGTTCGCGAAAGAAAAACAGACGATCGGACAGTACGCCGCATCACTGATTCAGCCGAACGACACGATCATCCTCGATTCCGGTACGACGATTGCCGCGATGGCATATTTCATTCCGGAACATATTAATCTGAACATCACATGCTATAACTACTATACATTAACACAGCTTTTTCCGAAGGAGGGCATCCAGCTCACGTTAGCCGGCGGCCTGCTGCACAAAGCGGATCAGATGTTTGAATCTTCCTATGCAAATGAGCTGATCCGAAGCCGCCGCGCCAGCAAGTTCTTCCTCGCTGCGTCCGGTGTGCACGAAGCGCTCGGCATCACCTGCGCGCACAACTATGAGGTTCTCACGAAAAAAGCGGCAATGAGTTCTTCGCTTTCCACGATTCTCGTCGCCGACTCCAGCAAATTCGGGCTGGTGCGCTCCGCTTTCGTCGCACCGCTTACTTCCGTCGATGAGATTGTCACGGACAGCGGCATCTCGGATGAATGGAAAAATATTATCAGGGATATGGGCATCAAGCTTCATATCGTATAAGAGGGGGTATCTTTCACCATGACACAACATACAGACTTACCGAATTGCATCGTTGCACAGTCCGGTGGTCCGACCGTCGCGATCAACGCCAGCCTTGCAGGCGTTATCCACGCTTCCATCGGACATTACGGAACGGTTTACGGTTCCGTTAACGGTATTCTCGGCATTCTAAATCAGCATTACTTAAATCTTACGGAGCTGACCGCTTCCGACAGGGACGCGCTGCAGCGGCTTGCAACCACACCTGCCATGTATCTTGGCTCGTGCCGTTACAAATTAAAAGATTACCGCGAAGATGCATCCGATTATGAGAAGATTTTCGAACAGTTTGAATCCTTGAATATCAAAGCCTTCTTCTATATCGGAGGAAACGATTCAATGGATACGGTATTGAAGCTTTCCGATTATGCCGCATCGATCGGCAGCGATATCCGGATCATCGGTATCCCGAAGACGATCGACAACGACCTTATGATCACCGATCACACGCCGGGCTTTGGCTCCGCCGCGAAATACATCGCATCGACTCTCCTCGAGATCGCGCACGACACGATCATCTACCCGGTCAAAAGCGTTACGATCGTTGAGATCATGGGACGTGATGCAGGCTGGCTGACCGCCGCATCCGCACTTGCTCGCAACGCTTACTGCGATGCACCACACCTGATCTACCTTCCGGAATGTGATTTTAACACGGAGGATTTTCTTGCGGATGTGCGTGAACTCCTCACTGAGCGTGACAACGTGATCGTCGCCGTCTCAGAAGGTATCCACGATGCCGCAGGCAATTACATCAGCGCCGGTGAGAGTGCCGCCGACACCTTCGGCCACAGCCAGTTAAGCGGTGCCGGAAAAGCTCTTGAGCTTCTGATCAAGGCAAGCATTCCGGTCAAAGTCCGCTCGGTTGAGATCAACATCTTACAGCGCTGCGCCGCGCATCTCTCCTCCGCTACCGACTTAAAGGAGGCATTCTTCTCCGGAGAGAAAGCCGTTACACTGGCTTTGCAGGGCGTCACCGCATCCATGGTCGTTATGAAACGAACCTCCGACGAGCCTTACACGATCGTATACGACTATGCCGAGATCAAAAATATCGCCAACGAGGCGAAATCCGTTCCGCGCGAATGGATCAACGCCCGCGGCAACAATGTCACGGAAGAGATGCTGGCTTACCTCTCTCCTCTGATCCAGGGCGAAGTTCCGATCACCTATTCCCATGGTTTACCGGACTATATGAATGTGTCGCATCTCGCCTCTCAGGTTCATAATTTACAGTAACGAATCAAAAGACGGAGACTGCTTCTACTTCTTATTGCAGAGCGACGTTGTTATTATCCCGAAGTCCGTTCACAAGGAGCGCATGCAGCAGAATTTCGATCTCTTCGACTTCACATTAAATGCCGAAGATATGACAGCGATCGAATCGTTAGACGGCGGCAAAAGCCTGTTTTTCTCACACTACGATCCAAAGACCGTTGAGTGGTTTATGTCAATTTTGTAATAACCAAACACCCCCGCTGTGATACCAGCGAGGGTGCTTTTTTATAATATGGTCAACAATAATGCAACGACAAATATAATTGCTCCGATTACCGGATCCAACGTACCGATGATTGCCAACACGATTGCCACAAAGTTCAATGTCATGGAAAATGTCATATTGAGCTTGATCGTAATCATCATCCGCTTTGACAAAGCGATCAGATGCGGAAGTTCCTTTCTATACCCCTATAGGTATACTCGCATTATACCTATAGGGGTATGGGCTGTCAAGATAGTTATTTCTCATTAACAAAAAAATAGATGGAACCAGGTTCCATCTACCATGATTTATCATCATTCATTTATAATTCTTCCGTCTTGAATGTTGTATAGCCTTCATAGTAATAACTGTGGTCAATGCCCTTCATATAGACCTCTCGGCTATCAATCTCATCCGTCAAAGCATTTTTCAGAAGATATTTGATCTCAATATCTTTGATTGGACTGCGCTCCATTGCAAGTAAATAATCTTCCTTGTCCACCTTGCTCCAATCAATCACTTTACCGATCTCGTTTTTTAAAATATGATCCAGCCAGATGCGTGTACTGCGACCATTTCCTTCCCGAAACGGATGCGCAATATTCATTTCAACATATTTCTCAACAATCTCATCAAAATTCGATTGCGGCATTTTACCGATATTATCAAGTGCCGCCTGCAAATACATAAGCGGAGCGAAACGGAAATTGCCTTTCGCAACATTTACCGTGCGGATTTTTCCGGCAAACGGATAAATATCTTCAAACAGATATCGATGTATCACTTGCAGCGTTGAAAACATGCCTGCAGGAAGATCGTCCAGAATGCCTTTTTCAAATAATTCGGCAGCCTTCTTCTTGCTGATACGCTCCTCTTCACGCGCAAGATCCGCAGAATTGGTCAACCCCAACTTATTTTCCAGCATCCGGTTCTCCTCCTTTCCTCTGCAAGATATTATTTACTGCATATTCGCAAAACGCTCGACTGCCTTTGTGAAGCTCTCGATCGTCTTGTCCGCATCCCCGTGCTCGATTCCGTCACGCACGCAATGCTTGATATGTCCTTCCAGCACAACCTTGCCGCAGCCGTTCAATGCCGATTTGGCAGCGTTAATCTGTGATAATACGTCCTCACACGGAACATCTTCATCGATCATCCGGTCAATCGCCTGAACCTGTCCGATGATCTTCTTCAACCGGCGATGCAGATTGTCCGCATCCATACATTGTCTCATTCGCACATCTCCTTACCGTTAGGGGTATTTGTATGGTACACATTATCGGTTACTTTTTGCATTTCGTCAAGTAAGTTTACCTCGACCAGGTCATCTTATCGTTCTTCCCACTGTAATCAAACTTTCCGTCGTTCTTCTCTTCCAACGCCTTGATCATATGGTAGGTGTATTCGTTATACGGTGTCGGGATTCCAAGTTCCCTGCCCATGCGCATCAAGGCGCCGGAAAACATATCGATCTCCGTGTGTCGTCCCGCCTCAATATCCTGCAACGTCGAAAACTTTGCCGAAGACCGCACCGGACTTCCATGCTTTGAAGATGCTTCGATCTTGCTCATATCAATGCCTTTTGCGGCAGCAATCGCCTCAAGTTCACTGCGAAGTCCGTCACTGATCGCCTTCATGTGCTCGCTGTCCGCATAACATCCGACGCCCGCACCAAGGATCGCCTGCGGCAGATTGTTGCACACATTCAGGCGGAACTTGCTCCACATCTCCTCCTGTGCGAATTCCGTGGAGCGATAATGAATTCCCGTATCTGCAAAAAGCGCCTCGATTGCCTGCACACGCTCGCTGTCATACGGAGCCTGAAGCTCACCGAATATAATGCCGATCGTGGTTTCCGGCACAAAATAATATCCGTCGCCTTCCCTGTGGGATGCCACTTTGATGACCGAATAGACCATGTGTGATGCTCCGATCGCTTCCGCGATGATTTCTTCGCTGTCCACGCCGTTCATCAGGCTCATAACGATCGTATTCTCTCCCACGATCGCACGAATGCTCTCCAATGCGCCCGGCAAAGCACCGTATTTTAAGCAGACGATCAACAGATCGACACCATGCGCCTCCTGCGATGTCCATACCTCCGGGTGATAAGTAACATCATTGATCTTGCAGCCTTTTTTGAGTCGCGCGGCACGTTCGCCCTCCGCGATCACTCCGAATTTGATATCATTTTTCTCCGAAAGTCCCCAGATTACATAGGAGCCGACCGCTCCCGCACCAAGGACTGCAACGCTTTGTATCTTCATGTTGCGCTCCTTTATTTACCGTAATTACAGATCTGTATTGCCGCACCGTTTTCCATAACGGAAAACCCATGCTTTACATAGAACGGCGCATTGTTCTTGTCCTCCGGCATGCCCTCAATATACAGGAAGTCCTTGTATTTCTTCTTGATATATTCGATCATGCCGCCGGCGATGCCCTGTCCCTGATAATCCGGATGTACGAGCACATAGTGGATCTGCGCCAGCATCTCGGAATCGTCCAGCACTCTTGCCAGACCGACAAGGCGATTCCCGTCCCACACGGTCAGAACCGTGGATGAATGCATGAGTGCCTTGTACAAGCGCTCCGGATATTGCCCCGAAACCCAGTTCACGGATAAAAACAATTCCTGTACCTGTTCCTGTGTAAATTTTTTCTCTTCTGTATAGTTTAACATATTTTACCCTCTTTTTCAGTGATAGTCACATTTTTGGCATTGTGTCATCTCATTTTCCGTATCTTCTTTGTAAAAAATGCCGGACCACTTGCAGATACTCTGCAGGATTGGCACAACGGACACGCCTTTTTCGGTGAGCGAATATTCGACTCTCGGCGGAATCTCATCGTAGGACTTGCGCGCGACGATTTCATCCGCGATCAGATCCTTGAGTGTCGCCGCAAGCATGGCATCCGTGATATTGTACATTTCTTTCCGGATTTCACTGTAGCGCAATTTTTTATTTACGGACAGGACACATATGATTCTGGACTTCCATTTACCGCCAAATACGGCAAGTCCGTATTCCAGCGGGCAGCGGATATCATCCTCTAATTTTTTCTTATATTTTGCCATAAAATTACCCTCAGACTTTTTCCTTTATTATAGCCCGAGGGTAATGAT
>CAVHWG010000191.1:0-3715 GCA_963639645.1 Firmicutes bacterium TM09-10
TATACTAACATGAGCAAGCACATTGGTCAAGCACTTTTTTGTATTATTTTGAAATCCTAAAATGAAATTTTAAATTCCACCATCTCCTTATGTGATAGAATTTACTTTTGCACAGTAGATATTTACTCTTTCATATTTCCATGTTACGGTTATCTTCCCTTCTGACAGCAGTAGAAGGAGAACGATTATGAGTAAATACATTCCAGGAAACCAGAAACACCTTACTTTAAATGACAGGATCTATATCGAAAATGAACTATCCAAAGGTACTTCCTTTAAAGACATTGCTGCCTTTCTGTGCAAAGATCCTACTACTATCTCAAAAGAGATTCGCGCTCACAGGCTTTCCGACTGGTACCATAAAGGCACTTTCTATAATGCCAAAAATTTTTGTATCCACCGCTATCACTGCCAGAAGACGAATGCCTGTGGAAAGATCATTCTTTGCGGTATTAAATGCACTTCCTGTCCTACCTGCAATCAGACATGCAAGGATTTCCAGAAGGAACGCTGTACACGCCTTGACAAAGCTCCATATGTCTGTAATGGATGCCAGAAACAGATCAACCACTGCACCATTGCTCACAAATACCGTTATGATGCCAGGTTTGCTGACCGTAAATACCGTGAATTACTGACAAGCTCCCGTTCCGGCATAAATATGACAAAACACCAGCTCCACCAAAAGGATCAGATCATTACACCGCTCATTGAACATGGGCAGTCCCCTTACCAGATCCTGATTAACCACCCGGAACTGGATATGTCCGTCCGTTCCATGTATACCTATATCGACAAAGGGTTATTTTCTGCAAGAAATGTTGATCTCAAACGACAGCCAAAGTTTAAACCCCGGAAATGCCACAAAACACAGATCAAAAACCGGGCTGTTTTCGAAAACCGGACTTACTCGGATTTTTGCTCCCTCGGACTCAAATCCTTTGTTGAGATGGATACGGTAAAATCCTCCAGGGACTCCCGGAAGACACTCCTTACAATGCTCTTTACCAAAGAAAAACTGTTTCTTGCATTTCTTCTAAACCGATGCTCCAAAGGTGCCGTGCGTTCTGTTTTTGACCGTCTTGAAAAACGTATGGGAACTTATGATTTTATATCGGCATTTGAATATATCCTGACAGACCGTGGCTCTGAATTCGGCGATCCAGAAGCGTTGGAAACAGGAATCAATGGTATTGAACGGAGTAGCATTTACTACTGTGATCCTATGCGGAGTGGACAGAAAGGAGCTCTTGAACAGACACATACCATGCTTCGGATGGTTCTTCCTAAAGGGACTTCTTTTGAATTTCTTACACAGTGGGATGTGAATCTTGTCGTCAATCACATAAATTCCACTCCCCGTGAGAGCCTTGATGGCAGGACACCTTACAGTGTTGCACTGGAAACGTTGGGTGCAGACATGCTGAAAGCATTGCAGCTTAAGCCTGTTGCTCCTGATCAAGTCAACCTGACGCCTAAGCTGATACGCTTTAACAAGTAACCAACAAACCGAAATCTGCTGTCAGACTGGATGTTAAATTTTCACACTTTTCCAGATATGGCTGGTGGAATTTAGTCTTGCACTCCCAATTTCAGCAGCCCATTTAGCATGCCAGTAAATCAGAAAATTTCAATATGTCTGATTGAATTATACCAGAAACTCCTCATTTTCGGAAATAAAAAGTCCAATAAATCCTGCAAAATTTAAACAGTAGTGGAATTTACTTTTTCACTGGAATTTACTTTTTCAAGTCAGCTGAATTGTAAAATTCATATTTTGTTCGAATGATCATAGACACAAAAGCAAAAATGCCATCCCTCGCATTTGCGAAGGATGGCACCATTAAATTTCCTGATTTATGATTCTTTGACTGCAAGAAGCGCTTTCTCGAGTTTCTCGATCATCTCATCGACATGTTCCTTACCGATCACAAGCGGCGGAACCATACGGATCACATCCGCACCTGCGGTAATCACGATCAGTCCCTGCTCCAAAGCCTTTGCGGAAACCAGACCGACCGGAAGTGTACAAACCAGTCCCTGCATAAGTCCCATACCACGTCTTGCGGTCAGGAAATCATACTTGGCAGCAAGTTCATCCAACTTCTGTTCCAGATACGGAGCAACCTCGTGTACATTGTCAAGAACCTTCTGCTTTTCAAACAGATCAAATACGGTTGATACAGCTGCTCCGACAAACGGATTTCCACCGTAAGTCGTACCGTGATCTCCCGGTGCAAGCGACTTGCCGGCAACCTTCTGTGTCATAAAGAATGCTCCGACCGGCACTCCGCATCCGAGTGCTTTCGCACAGGTCATAATATCCGGCTTCACACCGTAATTCTGCCATGCAAACATCTTGCCGGTACGTCCCATACCACACTGGATCTCATCGAGGATCAATAAGATGTCGTTCTCGTCACAGAGTGCACGGACACCCTCAATAAATTCCTTCTCAGCCGGATAGATACCGCCTTCACCCTGAATGGTCTCCAAGATGATTGCACAGGTCTTATCGGTAATCTGCGCTTTCACGCTCTCAAGATTGTTGAAATCCGCAAACTTCACGCCCGGCATAAGCGGTGCGAACGGCTCCTGATAATGCGCATTTCCGGTTACGGAGAGTGCTCCGATACTTCTTCCGTGGAACGAATGGTTCATTGCGATCACTTCGTGTCCCGCATGTCCGTCTCTGGTAAATGCATACTTCTTTGCCGCCTTGATCGCGCCCTCGATTGCCTCGGTTCCGCTGTTGGTAAAGAAAATGCGGTCCATGCCGCTTGCCGCAAGCGCCTTTTTTGCCGCCTCGATCGTCGGCACATTGTAATAGAGGTTTGATGTGTGGAGCAGCTTATCAATCTGTCCCTTCAACGCATCATTATAATCCTTGTTTCCGTATCCGAGCGCACATACCGCGATGCCCGCCGCAAAATCAAGATACTGCTTTCCATCCGTATCGTACAGATAGACGCCCTCACCGTGATCGAGCACGAGTGAAAAACGATTGTAGGTATGTAATAATTCCTGCTCAGCAGTATCGATATATTCCTGTTTATTCATCTCTTATTTCTCCTGTTCATTATAGAAACGATCATCACTGTCACCGAGGATTGCCGTACCGATTCCCTTGTTGGTAAAGATTTCAAGCAACAGACAGTGTGCGATTCGTCCGTCTAAGATATGGACACGCGATACCCCGTTCTCGATCGCATCGATACAGTTGTTCAGCTTCGGAAGCATTCCGCCGCCGATGTAACCGTCTGTGATCAGTTCTCTAGCCTCGGATACCGTCAGTTCGGAGATCAGTGTCGACTTATCCTCCGGATCCTTGTATACGCCCTCAATATCCGTCAGGAATGCAAGTTTCTCGGCCGATACCGCACGCGCGATCGCACAGGCAGCATCATCTGCGTTAATATTGTAAGTATCATAATTGTCATCAAGACCGATCGGACATACGATCGGAAGATAATCATTCTCCAGCAGATCATAAAGGATCTTCGGATTCACCTCCTTCACATCACCGACAAAACCGATATCCTGTCCGTTCGACAGCTTCTTGTCAACCTTAAGAAGTCCACCGTCCTTGCCGCTGATTCCGACCGCACGGACACCGAGTTCCTGTACCATCTTAACAAGAGACTTGTTGACACGGTTTAATACCATCTCTGCGATCTCCATCGTCGGCGCGTCAGTCTTGCGCAGACCGTTGACA
>CAVHWG010000192.1:0-4471 GCA_963639645.1 Firmicutes bacterium TM09-10
ATGATATTGCACCTCCTTGCATTTCACTAAGTTTGCCTTATATACAAACTCACAACAAATGTATTCTATCAGATTCATTTTTTAAATGCAAGGAAAAATTATAAAAAAATGAAATATATTTACAAGTTTAAGAAAAATGGTTATAATACGAATAGTTATAAAATGAGTGTAAGTATGTCAACGTGCTTATGAACAGATAAAAATTGGAGGTCAGAGTATGAAGGGACAGATGGATACCCAATATGGAAAGATTTTAATCGATGAAGAGGTTATTGCCACCTATGCCGGCTCGGTTGCGGTAGAATGCTTCGGAATCGTCGGTATGGCCGCCGTTAATATGAAGGATGGTCTTGTAAAACTTTTAAAGAGAGATTATCTGACACACGGAATCAGTGTTGTGGTAGAAGAAGATAATCAGATTACGATCGATTTTCATGTGATCATCGCTTACGGTGTGAGCATTGCTACGGTTTCCGACAACCTGATTGAAACCGTTAAATATAAGGTAGAGTCATTTACCGGCATGAAGATCAACAAAATTAACATCTACGTCGAAGGCGTACGTGTCATTGACTAGGGAGGATTAAGAAATTGGAAATCACAAGTATTAATACAGAGGTACTGTCCAAGATGTTTCTCGCAGGTGCGAAGAATCTGGACGCGAAAAAAGATTGGATTAATGAACTGAACGTGTTTCCGGTTCCTGATGGAGATACCGGCACAAATATGTCGATGACGATCATGTCAGCGGCAAGAGAGGTGTCTGCACTCGAGAATCCTACGATGGCACAGCTTTCCAAAGCAATTTCATCCGGTTCCCTCCGCGGTGCGCGCGGTAACTCCGGTGTAATTTTATCGCAGTTGTTCCGCGGATTCTGCAAAGTGATCGCATCTTACGATGAAGTGACGGTTTCCGTATTGTCCGATGCGTTCCAGAAGGCCGTTGAGACTGCATATAAGGCAGTTATGAAGCCGAAGGAAGGAACCATTCTTACGGTTGCCAAGGGTGCTGCGGATAAGGCACTGGAGATGGCAGAAGAGACCGAAGATCTGGTCGTTTTCTGTGATGAAGTGATCAAACACGCCGATTATGTATTGAGTCAGACTCCGGAGATGCTTCCTGTATTAAAGCAGGCAGGCGTTGTGGATTCCGGCGGACAGGGACTTATGCAGGTATTAAAAGGCGCTTACGACAGTCTTCTCGGCAAAGAGATTGATTATGAGATCGAGGATGCTTCCAAAGGTTCCGGTGTTGTAAAGATTTCCGAGGAGACCGAAAAGGAGATCAAGTTCGGTTACTGTACCGAGTTTATCATCGTGCTCAGCAAGCCTCTTACCGAAGCTGAGGAGCATGAATATAAGGCATTCTTAGAGTCTATCGGTGACTCGATTGTCGTGGTAGCGGACGATGAGATCGTTAAGACTCACGTACATACCAACGATCCGGGACTTGCGATCCAGAAAGCGTTAACACACGGTTCTCTGAGCAAGATCAAGATCGACAATATGCGTGAGGAGCATCAGGAGAAGCTGATCAAAGATGCCGAGAAGCTTGCCTCTCAGCAGAAAGCCGAGGAAGAGGAAGCCAAGGCAGATGAGCCGAGAAAAGATATGGGATTTATCTCCGTATCGATCGGTGCGGGAATGAACGAAATCTTTAAGGGACTTGGCGTTGACTACATTATCGAGGGTGGTCAGACCATGAACCCGAGTACCGAAGATATGCTTTCTGCGATTGACCATGTGAATGCAGACCATATTTTCATTCTGCCGAACAACAAGAACATTATTATGGCAGCAAATCAGGCTGCAACACTCGTAGAGGATAAGGATATCATTGTTCTTCCAACAAAGACGATTCCACAGGGAATTGTTGCGATGGTCAATTATATCCCAGATTACTCTGCGGAAGAGAATAAAGAGACCATGCTTGCAGAGATTGGCAATGTCAAGACAGGTCAGGTAACTTATGCGGTTCGTGATACCGAGATCGACGGTAAGACGATCAAACAGGATGACTATATGGGAATTGGCGATTCCTCGATTCTTTCCGTTGGTCAGGATCTGAAGGCTGCCACACTTGAGATGGTTGATGCGATGGTGGACGAGGATTCCGCAATCGTAAGTATCTACTATGGAACCGAAGCGACCGAGGAAGCTGCAGAAGAACTCGGCGAGATCATCGAGGAGAAATATCCGGATGTAGAAGTTGAGATCAACGCCGGTGGACAGCCGATTTATTACTATGTCATTTCGGTAGAATAAAGATTATGAATGAGACATCTTCAATTACGACATTAAAAGGAATTGGGGAGAAAACAAAAGATTTGTTTGCAAAAATGGGAGTATACACCGTCGGTGATATACTCCTTCATTTTCCCCGCACATATATCAAATATCCGCAGATGGAGCCAATCGATGAGATTACTTCACTGACGGAAGAGATGCATGCGATCGTTGCACAGGTGCGTACGTCACCGGTTGTCAAAAACACAAGACGGATGCAGCTGACCCTTCTTACGATCGGTTCGATCGGACATAAGATGCAACTCATCTGGTATCGTATGCCATATATCAAAAATTCACTGAAGCTGAATCAATACTGTGTTTTTTACGGAAAAGTCGTGATCAAAGACAGCAAATATGTGATGGAGCAGCCGGTCGTTTACGAGCCGGAAGATTATCGGCAGATGGAGGACATACTTTTTCCGGTGTATTCCCTGACGACCGGTGTATCAAACAATCTGATTACCAAGACAGTCCGGCAGGCGTTAGCCGAAAAGGATCTGCTGCAGGATTATCTGCCGACAGGAATACGTGAACGATATGCACTGTGTGAATACAATTACGCGGTCAAACAGATTCACTTTCCGGATTCGTTCGATACGCTGGTCGAAGCACGAAAACGTCTTGTTTTTGATGAGTTTTTCTTATTTATACTCGGAATGCAGTATCAGAAGGAACAAAAAAAGCGCGAGAGCAACGAATTCTCTTTTCAGAATCCGGATATCATATCCGATTGTATCGGAAAGCTTCCTTACGAGCTGACCGGCGCACAGAAACACGCTTTGGACGATGTGATTGCTGACATGCAAAGTCCCTATGTGATGCAGCGGCTTATCCAGGGAGACGTCGGTTCCGGCAAGACGATCGTTGCGTTTCTGGTGATGGCTTGGACGGCTGCAAGCGGCTATCAGTCCGCGATTATGGCCCCGACCGAGGTTCTTGCAAGACAGCACTATGAATCGTACTGCCAGATGAGCAAGCAGTTCGGATTGTCGTTTCCAATCGTTCTCTTAACCGGTTCCATGACAGCAAAAGAGAAGCGGCTTGCCTATCAGACATTGGAAGAGGAGCCGGACGCGATGGTAATCGGAACGCATGCGCTCATTCAGGAGAAAGCGATCTACTCGAATCTGGCGCTTGTGATCACGGACGAGCAGCACAGGTTTGGTGTTCGCCAGAGAGAGACCTTTGCGGAAAAAGGCAGACGTCCGCATATTCTTGTCATGAGTGCAACACCGATTCCACGAACACTTGCTATCATTTTGTACGGTGATCTGGATATTTCCGTCATTGACGAAGTCCCGGCGAGACGACTTCCTATCAAAAACTGTGTGGTCAATACCGGATTCCGGCCGAAAGCCTATACATTCATCGAGGAACAGGTGCGCGCGGGACATCAGGCGTATATCATCTGCCCGCTTGTGGAAGGAAGCGAGAATATGGACGGCGAGAATGTGACCGATTACGCGGTAAGCGTTCGTCAGGAACTGCCTTCCGATATTGAAGTCGGCATTTTGCACGGCAAAATGAAAAATGATAAGAAAAATGAAATTATGAATCTGTTCGCGCAGAATAAAGTGCAGGTGCTTGTTTCAACGACGGTTGTGGAAGTCGGGGTGAATGTGCCGAACGCAACGGTTATGATGATCGAGAATGCGGATCGTTTCGGACTAGCGCAGCTTCATCAGCTTCGCGGGCGCGTCGGACGAGGTGATGCACAGTCATACTGCATTATGATCAATACTTCTCAGTCCAAGAACGCCAGAAAACGTCTTGAAATCTTAAATCAGTCGAACGACGGATTTAAGATTGCCAGTGAGGATCTGCGTCTCCGCGGACCGGGCGATTTCTTCGGTATCCGACAGAGCGGTGATCTCGCCTTTCAGCTTGCGGACATCTATCAGGATGCGCCGGTGCTTCAGCAGGCATCCGAAGCGGTGTCCTCCATCCTTGAGGAAGATCCGGATCTTGTGATGGATTCGCACGTAGTGCTGCAACGGAAGATGGAGCAGTTTATGGATGAGAAGATCGATCATATGAATTTATAAGTTTTTTGATGTGATACGTCATCTTCGTATTTCACATAAAAAATTTGAAACAATTATGAAAATGCTGCCATGGAATTAATATGCTTTGAAACAAGAAATTGCCAGCATATGCTTATTGCCTCTGCATATACTATGAG
>CAVHWG010000193.1:0-7284 GCA_963639645.1 Firmicutes bacterium TM09-10
TATGCGGATTTTGGCGTTTCGCAAACGCCTAATAAAAAGGATTTTGAAAGGAGAATGAAATTATGTTACAGGCATTTTTAGTAGCACTCGCCGTATTCCTTTGCGTCGGCGGGGCGGAATTGATTGGATTTACGATGTTAAATCGACCGATCGTCATCGGTCCTCTGGTAGGCCTTTTCCTCGGAGATTTACAGACCGGTGTTTTGATCGGAGCTTCGCTTGAAGCGGTATTCATGGGTGTTGTCAATATTGGAGGTGCTTCGGCAGCCGAGCCTGGTATCGCAACCGCAGTGGGAACGGCATTCGCGATCATGCTCGGTAAAGGTTCGGAAGTGGCTTTGACACTTGCACTCCCGATCGGAATCCTTGGATTACAGATCAAAACCGTAATTTATATCTTTATCGTCGGTATGTTTGCAAAGACATTTGACCGCCTAGCGGCAGAGGGCAAAGAACGCCAGATCATTTTGCTGCACTACGGACTCTGGGTTGTTCAGTGGGTACTGTATTCGATGTTTGCATTCCTTGCGATCATGTTCGGTTCGAACGCAGTCAGCAAGCTTCTTGATGCAATTCCGGATGTCGTAATGAACGGACTGACCGTCTGTGGCGGACTTCTTCCAGCTGTCGGTATGGCAATGCTGATGAAGATGCTTTGGGACAAGAAAATCTGTGTTGCGTATTTCTTCGGTTTCGTAATGTCTGCATACTTAAATCTTCCGCTGATCGCTCTTGCGGTACTCGGTGTTGTGATCGCAGTCTATGTTGCATCGAATGATTACCGTATGAACCAGTTTGCGGCAAAGAGAGTGGCAGTGTCCGGCGGAAACAACAGTACAAACGGTGGCTTTTATTTAGATCAGGAAGAGGAGGAATTTTTCTCATGAGTAATATTGTAAAATCTATCCCAAAAGATGAGCGCAAGATACTGCGCAAAGCATTCTGGAGATCCTTTACCCTTTATGCGGCAGTAAGCCCGGCAAAGCAGGGCGCTTCCGGATTCTCATATGCACTGATGCCTTTTATCAATAAATTCTATAAAAACGATGAGGAAGGAAAGAAGGCGGCACTTGTCAGAAGTATGTCGTATTTTAACACAACCATTACCTGTTCGACCTTCATCATGGGAATTGTAGCTTCCATGGAGAAGAAGAACAGTGAGCAGGAAGATTTCGACGAAAATTCGATCAACGCGGTAAAATCCTCCCTGATGGGACCACTTGCCGGAATCGGTGATTCGATTTTCTGGGGCGTTCTGCGCGTGATCGCAGCCGGAATTGCAGTCGGACTCGGAATGAACGGCAATATCCTTGCGCCGATCGTATTCCTGCTTTTGTTCAACATTCCTTCCATCCTTGTGAAGTATTACGGAACCTTCTTCGGCTACAAGCTTGGCTCGGAATACATTCAGAAGATGTATGAGAGCGGTCTTATGGGAATCCTGACCAAAGCGGCAAGTATCATCGGTCTGATCATGGTCGGCGGAATGACCGCAAGCATGGTTACATTCCAGTCAACGTTTGATCTTAAGCTACAGGGTGAGTCTATCTTAAATCTGCAGAATATGCTGGATCAGATCTTTGTCGGCATCGTTCCTCTTGGTCTGACACTTTTTTGCTACTATCTGTTAAAGAAGAAAAATGTCAGTGTTACTGTACTGATCATCGGTGTTATCATTTTAAGCATTCTGCTTTCAGTATTGGGTATTGCATAGGAGAAAAACGATGAAAGATTGGTGGAAAAACGCGGTTGTGTACCAGATTTATCCGCGAAGTTTTAATGATTCCAATGGGGATGGCTTTGGAGATCTGCCGGGCGTGATCGAAAAACTGGATTATTTAAAGAAATTGGGAATCGATGTGATCTGGCTGAGTCCAGTCTTCGATTCCCCGCAGGATGACAACGGATATGATATCCGCGATTACCGCAAGATTTATGATGGGTTCGGAAACAACGATGACATGCAGTGCCTGATCGATGAGGCACACAGCCGGGGAATCCGCATTGTGCTGGATCTCGTTGTCAATCATACCTCCGATGAACATGCATGGTTCGTGGAGAGCCGGAAATCCAAAGATAATGCATACAGTGATTATTACATATGGAAAGATCCGAAGCCGGACGGCAGCGAGCCGAACAACTGGGGATCGAGCTTCTGCGGAAGTGCGTGGGAATACTGCGATGAACGCAAACAGTACTATCTGCATTTTTACAGTAAAAAGCAGCCGGATCTCAACTGGGAGAATCCGAAGGTGCGTAAGGAAGTCTACGACTTGATGAAATTCTGGATGGAAAAAGGCGCAGACGGCTGGCGTATGGATGTGATTGCATCTATTTCGAAGAACCAGAATTTCCCGGATTATCCGAAGGAGGACGGCAGAAAGTATTATACCGGCAAATATCACAACAACGGTCCGCGTCTTCATGAGTTTATTCAGGAGATGAACCGCGAAGTGCTTTCCAAGTATGATTGCATGACGGTCGGCGAGGCTCCGGGATCGACACCGGAAGTTGCGCAGCTTTTTACCGATCCGGACCGTAGGGAACTGAATATGATCTTTACGTTCGAGCATATGAATATCGATCGTATTCCGGGATCGGTCAATCGCAAGTGGGCGTTAAAACCGTTTGATCTGCGCGAGTTGAAACGCGTGATGTCCGAGTGGCAGAACAAGTTAAACGGACACGGCTGGAATGCGTTATATTTTGAAAATCATGATCAGCCGCGTATTATTTCCAGATGGGGCAATGATACCGACTACCGCGAACTCTGTGCGAAAGCGTATGCGACTGTTTTACATGGCATGCAGGGAACCCCTTATGTCTATCAGGGCGAGGAGATTGGCATGACGAACGTTGCTTTTGATCTGGATGAATACGAGGATATCGAGGTACGCAATGCGTATCAGGAACTCGTTGTGAAAACAGGTACGATCTCGGAAGAGGATTTCAAAAAGGCGGTATGGAACAAGAGCCGCGACAATGCGCGCACACCGATGCAGTGGGATGACAGCGGGAATGCCGGATTTACAACCGGAACACCGTGGTTTAAGCTGAATCCACGCTATAAGGAAATCAATGTTGCGAGTGCGCTTGCCGATGAGAATTCGGTATTCTATTATTATAAGAAGTTGATTGAACTTCGCCATGAGGAGCCATTCCTGACGAAAGCAACCTACGAACTGATCCAGCCGGAGGATACACAGCTTTTTGCATATCTCAGAAAAACAGAGGATGCCACATGGCTTGTTGCAGCAAACTTAAGTGAAGAAACTCTTCCAATCGGGCGGCTGATGCAGGCACCCGAACTTGCCGGAAGAAAAGCGGTTGACTTTAAGATCCAGAATTATGAGAGGGCTTCGCTGGAATCGGATATCAGACCGTACGAAGCTTTTATGGTGGAAATCGATGGATAAATATCTGATTGCAATCGATATGGATGGCACACTGTTAAACAGCCAAAACGAGGTAACGGAACGTTCTGTTACCGTCTTGCAGAAACTCGCACGGCAGGGGCATTATATTGTCCCTGCCAGTGGTCGAGCGATCACACTTTTACCGAAAGCATTGGATGCGATCGAAAATCGTACTTATGCGATCACGGAAAATGGTGCGGTCATCTGGGATTATATGAACCAAAAGGCTGATTTTTGTGTGCTGATGCCCAAAGAAACAACGATGCAGATTTTACAGGATGCCGGAGCGTATCCGTGTTATGCGGAAGTTTTTTGTGATGGAACTGCTTATATGGAGGCATCCGATGTGGAGTCGATTCGAGAGTGTCGGCTTGGAAAAGAGTTTATTGACTATATGTTGCAGGATCACGTTCGTGTCGAAGGACTGGCGGAGGAGACTACGTTACTGAACGAGGCGGAAAAGGTGAACATTTATTTTGAAAATCCGGACGATGCCAGGATGTTTCGTAGCGGATGGGAGCAGGATGCTTCGCTTGCTGTCACAACTTCGATCAACGGCAATGTTGAGTTTAACCGCAGAGGCGTAAACAAAGGCAACGCATTAAAAGCACTTCGGGAGAAACTGGGCATCGAACAAAATAGAGTGATCGCTTTTGGTGACAATGAGAATGATCTTGACATGTTTGCGGAAGCGGGCACAGCGGTCGCAATGGAGAACGCCAGGGAAGAAATCCGCGCGTCTGCCGATTGCGTGACCGACGACCATGATCATGACGGTGTTGCCTGTTTCCTCGAAAAATTCTTTAAATGAGTTGACAAACGTACGATCTATGATAGAATAATTCTGTTATTTAGTGCGTTTCATACAGAGAATGCGAAGCAGAGTGGTACCACGGAGTTAGGACTTCGTCTCTTAAATAGAGACGAAGTTTTTTTACTATAATAGTAAATATGTTTTGTATACACGAATGCTTTGGAATAGAAGGAGGATATTATGTCAGAAGTTTACAACCACAAAGTGGTCGAGAAGAAGTGGCAGAAAGTCTGGGATGACGAGAAGGCTTTCGCTGCAACCAATGATTACACAAAACCGAAATATTATGCTTTGGTCGAGTTTCCGTATCCGTCAGGACAGGGACTCCACGTAGGTCATCCGAGACCTTACACAGCTCTTGATATTGTCGCACGTAAGAGAAGAATGCAGGGATACAACGTACTTTATCCGATGGGATGGGATGCGTTTGGTCTGCCGACAGAGAACTACGCGATCAAGAACAAGATCCATCCGAAGATTGTTACCGAGAACAATGTAAAGCATTTCAAGAATCAGTTACATTCTCTCGGATATTCTTTCGAC
Source organism: Firmicutes bacterium TM09-10 (assembly GCA_963639645.1). Classification (GTDB taxonomy): domain Bacteria; phylum Bacillota; class Clostridia; order Lachnospirales; family Lachnospiraceae; genus Roseburia. The sequence continues at coordinate 4,774 of CAVHWG010000193.1, forward strand.
TGGGATCGTGAGATCAACACAACCGATCCTGATTATTACAAGTGGACACAGTGGATCTTCCTGAAATTATTTAAGGCAGGTCTTGCCTATAAGAAAGAGATGCCGATCAACTGGTGTACTTCCTGTAAGGTTGGTCTTGCAAACGAGGAGGTTGTCAACGGTGTATGTGAGCGTTGCGGTTCACCGGTTGTCCGCAAGGTAAAAAGCGAGTGGATGCTCAAGATTACCGAGTATGCAGATAAGCTGATCGAAGGCTTAAATGATGTTGATTACATTGAGCGTGTCAAGGTATCACAGAAGAACTGGATCGGACGTTCCACCGGAGCGGAAGTGGATTTCCAGATCAAGGATACCGAGGATAAGCTTCGCATTTATACAACAAGATGTGATACATTATTCGGTGTTACTTACATGGTAGTTTCACCGGAGCACCCATACCTTGACAAATACAAGGATCAGATCAAGAACTGGGATGAAATTCTTGCTTACCGTGAGCAGGCTTCCAGAAAGTCTGATTTCGAGCGTGCTGAGCTTGCAAAGGATAAGACCGGTGTTGCAATCGACGGTCTGACTGCGATCAATCCGGTCAACGGCAAGGAAGTACCGATCTGGGTATCCGACTATGTACTCATGAGCTACGGAACCGGCGCAATCATGGCGGTTCCTGCACATGATGAGAGAGACTGGGAGTTTGCAAAGAAGTTTAACCTTCCGATCATTCAGGTTGTTGCGAAAAACGGCGAGGAAGTTGACGTCAACGAGGCTGCTTTTACTGATGTTGCCACAGGTGTACTTATCAACTCTGATTTCTTAAACGGCCTTGAAGTAAAAGATGCCAAGGAGAAGATGATCTCCTTCTTAGAGGAAAAAGGCATCGGAGAGGCAAAGACAAACTATAAATTAAGAGATTGGGTATTCTCACGTCAGCGTTACTGGGGCGAGCCGATTCCAATCGTACACTGTGAAAAGTGTGGCTATGTTCCGCTTGATGAGAGCGAGCTTCCGTTATTACTTCCGGAAGTTGATAGCTACATGCCGACCGATAACGGTGAGTCTCCGCTGGCTGCCATGACAGACTGGGTAAACACAACCTGTCCATGCTGTGGCGGACCTGCCAAGAGAGAGACGGATACGATGCCGCAGTGGGCTGGATCATCTTGGTATTTCCTGCGTTATACTGATCCGAACAACGATGAAGCCTTAGCTAGTCCGGAAGCATTAAAATACTGGATGCCGGTTGACTGGTACAACGGTGGAATGGAACATACAACGCTGCATCTTCTGTATTCCAGATTCTGGCACAAATTCCTCTACGATGAGAAGGTTGTTCCGTGTCCGGAGCCATACCAGAAGCGTACCTCACACGGTATGATCCTTGGTGAGAACGGCGAGAAGATGTCAAAGTCCAGAGGAAATGTTGTCAATCCGGATGATATCGTAAACGAGTATGGTGCAGATACACTTCGTACTTACGAGATGTTCATCGGTGCGTTTGATCTGGCTGCATCCTGGTCCGAGGACGGTGTAAAGGGCTGCCGCAGATTCCTTGACCGTGTATGGAAGTTGCAGGATATCATGACCGATGAGGAAGGCTATTCCAAGGATCTTGAGACAAAGATGCATCAGACCATCAAGAAAGTGTCAAACGATTTTGAAAATCTGAAATACAATACTGCAATCGCTGCAATGATGGCACTCCTGAATGATTTCTACAAGAAGGGTTCTATTACAAAAGGCGAGCTTAAGACGCTGATCATTCTTTTAAACCCGGTTGCTCCGCATATCACAGAGGAGATGTGGCAGACAATCGGATGCGAGGGAAGAGTATACCAGCAGACATGGCCGGAATTTAACGAGGCAAAGACGGTTGAATCTTCGGTTGAGATCGCTGTACAGATCAACGGCAAGGTGAAGGCTACCTTAGGTATCCAGAAGGATGATCCGAAGGATGAAGTCATCGCCAAGGCAAAAGAGACGATCGCTGATAAGCTGACAGGCAGCATTGTAAAAGAAATCTATGTTCCTGGAAGACTGGTCAACATTGTTATGAAATAAAAATATGAATATTCAAAAAGGGGATTCCGAAACGCGGAGTCCCCTTTTTGCGCTTATGTTTCTGATTCCTTGATTAGCAAATGCCTCCGCATCCACATCCGTTGCCGCAGTTGCTGCACAGTAACAGAAGGATAATAATCCAGCAGCAAGCATTGTTTCCACCACAGTTGGTTCCGCTAAGGAAGGATCCGTTACCTCCACAGCAGCAGAGAAGAAGGATGATCCAGATAATTGAATTGCATCCGTTGTCAGATGAACATCCACAGTTTGTTGCAGCTAAATCACTCATAAGTGACCTCCAATAAATATATTTACAATAGTAAGGTATGTAGGTGGAACAAAAGGGTTCCAATTTTTTGAAAAAAACATTGACTTTGGTATGGTAAGTTGCTAGACTGTATACAAACATAATAATTGTATACAATTATTCATGCATGACAAAGGAGTGTTTAAGCC
>CAVHWG010000194.1:0-4187 GCA_963639645.1 Firmicutes bacterium TM09-10
GAGTGTTTCTGTTTCTTAGCAGGACATGAGTCATTCGCAGCAGCTGAGGGTGCAATCGGTATCGCAGAGAAGGCAAACAAGGTTCGTAAGAAACCTCTTCGTGTTATCTTAAACGGTCTTGGAAAAGACGCTGCACAGATCATCTCCCGTATCAACGGATTTACATTTGTTGAGACTCAGTATGATTACAAGGCTGCAAAGCTTAACGTTGTATATGAGAAAGCATACTCTAACGGACTTCGTGCAACTGTAAAGTGTTACGGTGCTGACGATGTTCAGGAAGGTGTTGCAATCATGCATCATGAGAACGTAGGTGTTTCCATCACTGGTAACTCTACCAACCCAACTCGTTTCCAGCATCCGGTTGCAGGTACATACAAGAAAGAGTGTATCGAGCAGGGTAAGAAGTACTTCTCCGTAGCATCAGGCGGTGGTACAGGACGTACACTTCACCCAGACAACATGGCTGCAGGACCAGCTTCTTATGGTATGACCGATACTATGGGACGTATGCATTCAGATGCTCAGTTCGCAGGATCTTCATCTGTACCGGCTCACGTTGAGATGATGGGTCTTATCGGAATGGGTAACAACCCAATGGTTGGTGCTACAGTAGCAGTTGCTGTATCTGTTGAGGAAGCAGCAAAGGCTGGTAAGTTCTAAGAAAAAGTAATTTTATAATTACGATTATAGAAAAGCGGCTGATCAGATGGTCAGTCGCTTTTTGATATATAAAAATAAAAATGGGATAGGCTTGGCCTATCCCATAAGTCATATTAGCATCCGAAGCAGTTACGGATAAGAGTCAGTAGATCACAATTGTTAAAAAACTTGAAACACATAGTAATATCCTCCTTTAAAAGTATTTGTATTAGCTAAGTACAAATAAATTGTAACAATTATGTAACATATCTGCAATATGAGATGGCTGGTAATATAGGAAATGCTTGCCTTTTTCAGATTAGAATGGTACGATAAAACTGTATAGGCACAAACAAGGGAGCGTTATAACATATGAAGGTTTGTTGGGGAAGATTACAGAAAATTATTACATATATATTAGTGGCAGGATTATTTTTGACGAGCATTTCGCCTGCTACTTCGCGCGCTGCGACTATGACGAACACAGTTACGGAAAAGAAGTCGGACCTTACAGATGATAAAATTATGGAATTATCCTCGGATTCGACAACTTTGAACAAAGGAGATGAAGTTGAAGTAAAGTTTGCCATTCACAATACGGAGACATATGGATTTTCCGGATTCCTTGAATATGATACCGATGTGTTTGAGGTTCTGGAGGCCGGAGAGCTTTCTCCGAGCAGCTATGTGCCTGAGGATGATAATCAGGGAAGCTGGATTGCTTCGTATTCCCTTACAGACAAAAGTATCGAGGTACGCTGGCGGGGTACGAAGGCGGTGACACTTCCGGATGAGACGAAAGGTGTTGTGCTTACAATCCGCCTTGCGGTCAAGAAGTCAACAGAAACAACGAAGATCAGTCTGAATTATCCGAAAGTATATAAGTCCAATGAGAGTACAGATACAATCAGTTATCCGTCCGGACTTTCCATTACACTTAAGAATAATAAGACAAAGAAGATTGTTCTGACAACCAAGGATGTGGAGACTTCCGGCAGCACGGTCGCAGTGCCGGTATCCTGTTCTACGAATGGAGGATTTGTAAGCCTTGATCTGGTGGCGGAATTTGACAAGACAAAGCTGCAGTATCAGTCGGTAACGGTAGATGATTCTTTGAAGAATTATATATCTGTCGCATCTTATTCTACGGATTCGAGTGGAAATAAGGTGACGGTTCAACTTAAGGCAACACAGGAAGTGAAGAATATAGGAAGTCTTTTTACTGTAAATTTCACTCCGGTGAAGCCAAGCAGTACATCACAGACGACAAGTACCATAACGGACACGGTAAAGTTGTCGGTTGAGAATGTGAAGGATCAAAGCGAGAGTGTGTTTGTACCGACCGGAGCATCCTCGAAGGTTACCGTGAAGTTTGAGACGGCAATGCTTGGAGATATTAATGGAAACAAGAAGATTGATCTTGTCGATGCTCTTTATATTGTTCAGTATTATAATAAGGTTCGGTATTTTACGGATGAACAGAAGACCGCTGCCGATGTTAACAAGAGTGGAACCGTTGATCTGGTGGATGCATTGTTGATCATGCAGTATTATAACGGTGTGATCAAGAGCTTCCCGTAAGCAGATATGAAATCACCGGAACATTCTTGATTTTGAACGAAAAATAATAGTTTGGAGTTATTTGTTATATAACCTAAAGTTATAATAAATATACTGCTTGACAAATGTAGATTATGGTATTATTATCTAATAAACGCAAAGAAAGTAGAAGGTTTTCATATGAGAAGACAAGCATTATCTCTTTTAGTTGAAAACAATCCAGGCGTTACAAGTCGCATTTCCGGATTGTTCAGCCGCAGAGGCTATAACATTGACAGTTTTTCATCCGGTGTGACCGCAGATCCGAAGTATACAAGAATTACGATCGTGGCCAGTGGTGAGGAACAGATCCTTGAACAGATTGAAAAGCAGCTTGAAAAGCTGGAAGATGTACTGGATATCAAGAAATTGGAACCGGGCTCTTCTGTGACACGAGAATTGATCATGGTCAAGATTCGTGCAAAGGATACGCAGCGTCAGCCGATCATGAATGTTGCTGAAATCTTCCATGGTAAGATTGTGGACGTGACACATGATTCGATGGTGATTGAACTGGTCGGACATCAGGACAAGCTGGATGCTTTCCTTGATCTGCTTGACGGATATGAGATTCTGGAACTCGCAAGAACCGGAATCACAGGCTTAACAAGAGGTTCCGATGATGTTAAGTTTTTAGATTAAGCTACTTAATTTATTTAAAGTATATATTTTAGGAGGACAATAATATGTCAGAAGCAAGAATTTTCTATCAGGAAGATTGTAACCTTTCTTTATTAGAAGGAAAGACAATCGCAATCATTGGTTATGGTAGCCAGGGACATGCACATGCTTTGAACTTAAAGGAGTCAGGCTGTGATGTCATTATCGGTCTCTACGAGGGAAGTAAGTCCTGGAAGAGAGCCGAAGAGCAGGGCTTTAAAGTATATGTTGCTGCAGAGGCAGCTAAGAAGGCAGACATCATTATGATTCTTATCAATGATGAGTTACAGGCTGATATGTACAAGAAAGATATCGAGCCAAACCTTGAGCCAGGTAACATGTTAATGTTCGCTCATGGTTTCAACATCCATTTCGGATGCATCAAGCCACCAAAGGATGTCGATGTAACAATGATCGCTCCTAAGGCTCCTGGTCATACAGTACGTTCTGAGTATCAGGCTGGCAAAGGAACTCCTTGTCTTGTAGCTGTAGAGCAGGATGCAACAGGCAAGGCTCTTGATCTTGCACTTGCATATGCATTAGGAATCGGTGGAGCAAGAGCTGGTGTTCTTGAGACAACATTCCGTACAGAGACAGAGACAGACCTCTTTGGTGAGCAGGCAGTTCTTTGCGGTGGTGTATGTGCTCTTATGCAGGCTGGTTTCGAGACTCTTTGTGAGGCTGGTTATGATCCAAGAAACGCATACTTCGAGTGTATCCATGAGATGAAGCTGATCGTAGACTTAATCTACCAGTCAGGTTTCGCAGGAATGAGATACTCTATCTCTAACACAGCTGAGTACGGTGATTACATCACAGGACCTAAGATTGTAACAGAAGATACAAAGAAAGCTATGAAGCAGATCCTTACTGATATTCAGGATGGTACATTTGCAAAAGACTTCTTACTGGATATGTCTCCAGCAGGACGTCAGGTTCACTTCAAGGCTATGAGAAAGCTTGCTTCTGAGCATCCATCAGAGAAGGTTGGCGAGGAGATCCGTAAGCTGTATAGCTGGAACAATGAGAACGACAAGCTCATCAACAACTAATTTGATATTTATTAAAGCTTCGGCATTTGCCGAAGCTTTTTTTCGATCGCACTCTTGATTTCGCGCGTTGCCGATGCGCCAAAGGCAGAATCCACTGCGGATGCTCCGAAAAATGCTTTATTGTAATGATAGCGCCTGAGATAATCGATTGTGGAATAATCAGCGCTTTTACCGTATTGCGGATCATAGGAGCCTGGTGCCATAGCCAGATGAATGTTCGGGTGTGCATACAGT